>JACDAG010000649.1 GCA_013695565.1 Bradyrhizobium sp. | reverse complement strand
TCGCGAGTCGCAACAAACACTTGGGGCACAGTAGCTTCTTGTATTTATCGAGTGTCGAGACTCAAAAAGACAAAAGTGAGTCATTTGAATCACATGACCCCTTTCCCGGGACAGCCCTGCGCTCTTGTGGGGAGAGGGCGTAGGCGGCCTACGGCCGCCGTCCTTCAGAGTGGAACGCCGATGCGAAGCATCGGCTATGGTGAGTGGCTCTCTCCGCGTGCGAGCGCGTGGAGAGTCCCCCTCACCCGAAATCCAAGCTTCGCTCGAATTTCGACCTCTCCCCGCAAGCGGGGCGAGGTATGCAAGAACGACGACCTGACACACGAGCAACACCCCGCCCATGGCCTTCTACTTCGTTCAGTTCCTGACCGGCCTGGCCAGCGCGGCGTCGCTGTTTCTGGTGGCCTCGGGGCTGTCGATCATCTTCGGCGTGACGCGGATCGTGAATTTCGCCCATGGCGCGTTCTATATGCTCGGCGCCTATGTCGCGTTCACGCTGACCGAGCGCTTCTCCGGCGCGCTCGGCTTCTGGGGTGGCATCGTGCTCGCATCGCTGATCGTGGCCGTGGTCGGAATCATCGTCGAGATGGTGCTGCTGCGGCGGATCTATCACGCACCGGAACTGTTCCAGTTGCTCGCGACCTTCGGCCTGACCCTGATGGTCCAGGATATCGTGGTGCTGATCTGGGGCCCCGACGATCTGCTCGGCCGCCGCGCGCCGGGGTTTAAAGGCGCGGTCGATTTCTTCGGTCAGAATATCCCGACCTACGATCTGTTCCTGATCGGGCTCAGTCCGGTGGTGCTCGGCGGACTCTGGCTGCTGTTCCAGCGCACGCGCTGGGGCGTGCTGGTGCGCGCGGCGACGCAGGACCGCGATATGGTCGCAGCGCTGGGCGTCAATCAGAAATGGCTGTTCACCAGCGTGTTCGCGCTCGGCGTCTTTCTCGCGGCCCTTGGTGGCGCGCTGCAGATCCCCCGCGATGCCGTGCACCACGCGCTGGATTTGCGCATCATCGTCGACGTCTTCGTGGTCGTGGTGATCGGCGGGCTCGGAAGCATCATCGGCGCCTTCGTCGCCGCCGTGCTGGTGTCGGAACTCAACGCCTTCGGCATTTTGATCTTCCCGAAGATCTCCATCATCCTGGTTTTCCTCGTGATGGCGGTGGTGCTGATCGTCCGTCCCTGGGGCCTGTTCGGCAAACCGGAGGCCGCCGCACGCCGCACGCCGGGGCTGACCGTCAATCCCTGGCGTCCGCTCAGCGCAAACGAACGCTGGCTGGCGATTTTAGCACTCGCGGTTGCGGCGATGTTGCCGCTGTTCGCCGGCAATTATGCGCTCACGGTGGGCTCCGAGATCGCAATCTATGTGATCTTTGCCGCCAGCCTGCATTTCCTGATGTCGGTCGGTGGGCTCGCCTCGTTCGGCCACGCCGCCTATTTCGGCCTCGGCGCCTATGGCGTCGCGTTCCTTGCCAAGGCGGCGGGCTTGCCGATGATCGTCTCGCTCCTCCTCGGCCCGCTATTGGGCCTGCTCGGTGCGGCGATCTTCGGATTCTTTGCCGTGCAATTATCCGGCGTCTATTTCGCGATGCTGACGCTGGCCTTTGCGCAGATCGTCTGGTCGATCGCCTTCCAGTGGGTCACGGTGACCGGCGGCGACAACGGTATTCTGGGCGTCTGGCCCGAAAAATGGGCGGCGGGTCCGGCGAGTTTCTACTGGCTGTCGCTCGGCGTCGCCGCGATTGCGGTTGCCGTGCTGCGGGTGATCGTGTTCTCGCCGTTCGGTTTTGCGCTCCGCGCCACCCGGGATTCGCTGCTGCGCAGTGAAGCGATCGGCATCAACGGCAAGCGCGTGCAATGGACCGCCTTCGTCATATCAGGCACCGTCGCGGGCTTTGCCGGCGCATTGTTCGCCTATCTCAAAGGCAGCGTCTTTCCCGACAGCCTCGGCATCTCGCTGTCGGTCGATGCGCTGGTCATGGTGCTGCTCGGCGGCGTCGAGACCGTCTCGGGCGCCGTGATCGGCGCCATCGTCTTCAAGGCGCTGAACATCTGGCTGGTCAGCCAGACGGATTTATCCAAGCTGGTGCTCGGCGGCTTCATCGTGGTGATCGTGGTGGTATTCCCGAAGGGCATCGTCGGGGTACTGGAGACGATCAGGAACCGCCGCCGCAAGTCTGTCGCGTCGAAATCATTTTCGTCGAAATCATCCTCACCCGAATCATCCTTGGTCACATCGCGCATCGAGACCGCCGAATGAGCATGGTCCCCACATTGCTGTCGGTCGAGAATTTGAGCAAATCCTATGGCGGGGTTCACGCCGTGCGCAGCGTGTCGTTCTCGCTGCGATCAGGTGAAATCCTGGCGCTGATCGGGCCCAATGGTGCCGGCAAGAGCACCTGCTTCGACATGCTCAACGGCCAGAACACTCCGGACAGTGGCCGGATCAATCTGCTGGGCGAGGATACCGTCGGCAAAAAGCCACGCCAGGTCTGGCGGCTCGGTGTCGGCCGCACCTTCCAGATCACGGCGACATTCCCGACCATGACCGTGCGCGAGAACGTGCAGGTCGCCTTGGTGTCGTATGGACGGCAATTGTTCAATCTCTGGGGCTCGACGGCAAATTACGAACGCGGCGAAGCCGGCCGGCTGCTCGAGCTCGTCGGCATGGGCGCCTATGCGGAGCGTCCCTGCGGCGATCTCGCCTATGGCGACCTCAAACGGCTTGAGCTTGCCATCGCGCTCGCCAACCAGCCAAGGCTGCTGTTGATGGATGAGCCCACCGCCGGGATGGCGCCAAGCGAGCGCATCGAACTGATGCGGTTGACGGCGCAGATCGCTCGTGAAAAGTCGATCGGCGTGCTCTTTACCGAGCACGACATGGACGTGGTGTTCGAACATGCCGACCGCATCCTGGTGCTCAACCGCGGCAGCCTGATTGCCGAAGGCACGCCTGAACAAGTGCGCGGCAATCCGCAGGTGCGCGCCATCTATCTCGGCGAGGGACTGGTGTATGACGCGCGGCACCGCGAGGGGGCCGGCGCATGAAGCTCAGCGTCGAAAACCTCAACAGCTATTACGGCCCCGCGCATATCCTGTTCGATATCGCGCTTGATGTCGGCGAGGGCGAGGTGGTCGCACTGCTCGGCCGCAACGGCGCCGGCAAGTCCACCACCTTCCGTTCCATCGTCGGTCTGGTGCAGCAGCGCACCGGCCGGATTATGTTCGCGGGCAGGGATGTCTCGGTCGAGCCGACGCATGCGATCGTGCGCGGCGGGCTTGGTTATGTGCCGGAAGAGCGGCGCATCTTCACAGATTTGACTGTCGAGGAAAATCTCGAGGTCGGCCGCCAGCCCAAGCGCGCAGGCGCGCCGTACTGGACTCGCGAAAAACTCTTCACGCTGTTTCCCAATCTCGGCGAGATGCGCGGGCGGCCGGGCGGGCGCATGAGCGGCGGCGAGCAGCAGATGCTGACGATCGCGCGCACCTTGATGGGAAATCCCTCACTGGTGCTGCTGGATGAGCCCTCCGAAGGCCTGTCGCCGAAAATCGTCGAGCAGATGGTCGATGCCATCCTGGCGATGAAGAAGGAAGGCGTCAGCATCGTCGTCTCCGAGCAGAATTTGCACTTTGCAAGGCTGATCTCCGACCGCGCCTATATCATCGAGCGCGGCAAGATCTGTTACGGCGGCACGATGACCGAACTCGACGCGCGTCCGGATATCCGCGACGCGCATCTGTCGTTGTGACCGGCGGCCAACAAAAAGAGAGAGCGCAGATGGGCAGGAGTGTTTCGGCGAAACGGAGCGTCAAGCCTTCGCGGCCGTCCTACATTCTGGACGAGCAGGTCGGCTTCATCTTGCGCCAGGTCTGGCAACGTCATTCCACGATCTTCGCCCGCGAGATCGGCATCCATCTGACTCCGACGCAATGGGCCGCACTCGCGAAATTGACCGAGACCGGACCCTGCTCGCAAAATCTCCTGGGCCGGCACACCGCAATGGACGTCGCCACCATCAAGGGCGTGATCGACCGCCTCACCGCGCGCGGCCTCACCGAAACCAGCCCCGATCCCGAGGACGGCCGCCGCCTGCTGGTCAGCCTGACGCGGGCAGGCCAACAGCTCGCCGAAAAGGCCGCGCCGAACGCGCTGGCGATCACCCGGGAAACGCTGGCGCCGCTGGACGCCAAGGAGCGCGAGACGCTGATGGCGTTGCTGAACAAGTTGCGGTGAAGGTTTCGTAAGGTGGGCAAAGGCGCGCTTGCGACGTGCCCACCATCTATGGCAGTGCCTGGAATTGGTGGGCACGCGGAGCCTGTCATCGGGCGCGCATGCGCGCGACCCGGTGGCTTTGCCCACCGCCTCTGATGATTGGAAGATCAAACGAGGCCCGGAATGCCCCCCGGGAGTCCGGGCCTCGCGATCAAACAACCCCTTGGACATCAGGTGTGATGACCGTCGTCCATTCCCCAGTCGTTCGCCGGTATTTTATAGGCAATGTCGCCTGGGGTGACTAACCCGGAGAACTACGGGGGCATTGTTGTCTCCGTAGGGTCGGCAAAGGCGCATTTGCGCCGTGCCCTCCATCTATGGCAGTGCCTGGAATTGGTGGGCACGTGGAGCCTGTCATCGGGCGCGCATTCGCGCGACCCGGTGGCTTTACCCACCGCCTCTGGTGATTGGAAGATCAAACGAGGCCCGGAATGCCTCCGCTGCGGCGACTGCGGATTTTGCCCGCCCTTCAAAAATAGACGTCACGCCGATTAATTTCGGCAGCCTTGTGACGCAGCGCTGCGGCCTACGCTTCAGTTTTTCTGCGGCATGAAAAGTTCCAGCTTTGCGGCAAGTTGTTGTAGCACAACTGGCTTGCTTATAATTCCTAGCGATAACGAGGCGTATTGAGCAGCAGTCTGTTCCTGCCCCGTAACAAAGATGGACGATATCCCGCGCTCAAGCAGCCACTCCGCCGCCGCCGGTCCGGTAGGACCATCGGCAAGATCAATATCAATCAACGCGCCATCGATTTCGAATTCATCGATGCAAGCTTTGAGCTCGGTGAAACTGCCCAGGGTCCCCGCAAAGATGTGACCGAGATCCTCGATCATGGCCTGAACATGGAAGGCAATGAGCGGATTGTCTTCCAGGTAAAAAATGCGGAGCGGTGATTGTGACTCGGACATGAAGCGGAAACACCCCAAGCTGCTCAATGTTTCAGCGACACACGCGAAAGCGGTCCATGAATGGTGCAGCGCAGACCATCGGTGGCGAAGACAAGGTCGGGACGTTCTCCGAAGAGCCCTGCCAAAGCGGAGCGCATGTACCGTGTTCCATATCCCGTTCGCGACGGTTCGACGACGGGCGGCCCACCCGTTTCGACCCACGTGATCGTGAGATCCGGATCCGGGCCCGACGAAAGTTCCCATTCCAACAAGATTTGGCCCTCTGGGCCGGACAAGGCCCCGTATTTGATCGCATTTGTCGCAAGTTCATGAAAGCAAAGAGCGAAGGTGGTACCTGCCTGGCTCGAAACCAGAACTTCAGGACCTTTAACGCGGATGCCACTTGGTCCACCCGATCGGTAAGGAGCGAGGGTCGAATCGACAACATCGGCCAACGACACCTCCTCTCCACCCGCAATAAAAACAGCGGAATGAATGTTTGATAGTGCGGTCAGTCGGCCTCTAAAATCCTCCGAGAGGCCTGCTATCGTGGTGGCTCCGCGACGCGTCATTTCGAAAATCGACGTCACGCTGGCGAGAATGTTCTTTACGCGGTGATTGAGTTCAAGTCGAAGTTCCGACTCTCGATCGAGGTAATCGCGAACCTCGCGCTGACGGAACCTGGTCAGGAGCGCCGATTGAATGCCGCTTACCAGTTCCAACGCGGCTACGGGCCGGTGGTAGAACATCTGGCGTGAGCGCGGCCAGGCCGCACTCAGGG
>JACDAG010000641.1 GCA_013695565.1 Bradyrhizobium sp. | reverse complement strand
TCCTTATACTTGACCAAAATGTTCTGGCCGTCGGTGCCCTTCACCGTCTGCGCCACGGTGGCGTTGGTCATGGTCGAATTCGGGCGCGCATCCCAGGGCCGGAAACCTTCGGCAGCGCCGCGCTGGTTCTCGGGGAAAATATGCACGGCGACGGCCTTCTGGGTGCCGTCCGGCTCCGGCATCGCGGTGACGCCGATATAAGAGCCTTCCTTGATCTCCGACAGTTCGGTCTTCACGACCGCGAACACCGTAGCATTGTCGGTCATGCGCACCTTCATGTCGGTGCCCTCGCGCGACTTGATCGACAGCATCGACCCGTCGACGGCCTCGATGGTGCCACGGATCCGCACCGTCGGCGTCGGCGGTTGCTGCGCCCATGCGGCTGTTCCAAACATCGTGGCAAAAGCAAGCGAAGCAGCGAGCAGGCGTGACGTATTCCGCATGGCAGTATCCCTCCCAATGTCATTGATCTGCCCCATCAACGCCAACACCGGAAGGGAGTACCTATTCCATCCGCAACATCGTCATTCCGGGGCGATGCGAAGCATCGAACTATGATGTGCAATTGCACATCTGAGAATCTCGAGATTCCGGGTCTGGTCCTTCGGACCATCCCGGAATGACGCTTCGCGTCACATTGGCGGCGTCAGCCCGTTGAGGCCGACGCTGATCCGGTTGGCCTCGAAGGAACCGTCCGGCAGCTTTTTGAAGAAAGCGATCACCTTGGCGCCCGCCTTCAGTTCGGATTTGTCGGCCGGGACGTAGGTCACGACCGGTGTCTCCGGCGAGACCAGAACCTTCTTCTCGCCGTCCTTGTATTTGATCAACAGCGTGTGACCGTCATTGCCGGCGACGGATTGATCCACCGTCGCGTTGGTCATGGAGCTGTTGGGGCGCAGGTCGAACGGCCGCGATCCTTCGCCGGTGCCACGCATGTTCTCCGGGAATACATGCACCTCGACCGCATTGTTGGCACCTTCGGGTCCGGGAACCGTCGTGGTGCCGATGAAGGAGCCAGCCTTGATGTCGGACAGTGAAATCCTGGTGATCCCGAGCAGGTTCATGTCCTTTGCCATGCGCAGCCTGAAATCCTCGCCGCCGCGCGACTTCACCGCGAGCACGTCGCCGTCAACCGCTTCGATGGTGCCGCGAACCCGCGTCGGTGAAGGCGGCTGCTGGGCGATCGCATAGATCGTGGAGGCCGCGACCATTGCAACGGCGAACAGCGGACGAATGAATGTCGAACGGGGCTGGGGCATAAGGGGGATCTCCGGTAGGCGCCACCTAACCATTGACCCCAATTCCGCAACGATATTCCCGCTCAAATGCGCGCGATCAGCAAAAGTGGATACCGGTTTTGCGTCCGATCGCGCGCGAATTATTGAAGAGGCGCATGATCTTTTCGCCAAACCGCTTACACTTTGGCGGATCACGCGCCGTTGAGATCGGCTTCGACGATCGCACGAAGTTCTGATGTCACTTGCGGGCGCTTGCCGAACCATAATTCAAACCCGCGCACCGCCTGGTGCAGCAGCATGCCGAGCCCGTCGGCGGTTTGCAGTCCGCGCTCACGCGCAGCTGATAGCAGCGGCGTATCCAGCGGCACATAAACGAGATCGGTGACCACCGCGTTCGACGGCAACCGGTCGATATCGAGTTCGAGTGCCGGCTGGCCGTGCATGCCGAGCGACGTCGTGTTCACCAGCAGCCCCGCGCGCGGCAGCAATTCGTCGAGCCCATCCCATTCCACCGGCAACACGCTCGCGCCGAATTGATCCGCCAGCGCCCGCGCGCGCTCCCCGGTCCGGTTGGCCAGATGCACCCGCTTGATGCCGCGTTCGATCAACCCGAACAGCACGGCACGCGCCGCGCCGCCGGCGCCCAGCACCAGCGCATCCTCGGCACGCTCCCATCCGGGCGCACAGGCATCGAGATTGTTGATGAAGCCTTCGACATCGGTGTTGGTCGAACACAACTCGCCATTCTCAAACCACAGCGTGTTGGCGGCGCCGACCGCGCGGGCGCGGTCATCCGGCTTCGACAGCGCCAGCGCCTGTTCCTTGTGCGGAAGGGTGACGTTGGCGCCGACGAAGCCGCGCAGCGAAAGCCGGAACACGAAATCCTGGAATTCGTCGGGCGGCACGGCTTCGATGACGTAGCCGCCTTCGATGCCGAGCGTGCGGAGCCAGTAATGATGGATCAGCGGCGAGCGCGAATGCGCAGCCGGCCATCCGATCAGGCACGCGGCGGGAGGTCTGGTTCCACTTGTCATGGCAGTCAATTCGGCCATGGCGGCGGTGGTGTCAATGGCGAGAAGCGGTGGTGGCGATGAGGATTACTTAGGAAGCGCGAGTGCGTGTCGACGGGCCCGTCATTCCGGGATGGTCCGAAGGACCAGACCCGGAATCTCGAGATTCCGGGTTCGCGCTTTCGCGCGCCCCGGAATGACTAACGTCAAGCAATCACGCCGCAACCCGATGCGCGGCGATGATCTGGTCGGCGGCGCGGCCGGTGACTTCGGCCATGCGGTCGAACTGCCGAGTGAAGCCGCCGGCGCCGGCGGTGGCCGATCGCAATTCCACGATCAGGTCGCCGATCTCGGCCTCCGGCATGGTGGCGCGGACGCAGTCCCATCCGGCCCAACCCTCGCGGGTGTCGAAGCCGAGGATCTGGCCGCGCCGCGCCGACAGGATGGCGTTGACCTTCGCCGTGGCCTCCGTCGGGCAGACGATCTCCACCAAATGGATCGGCTCCAGCAGCACCGGCTGGCACTGCGGCAGCGCCTCGCTCATGCCGAGCCGCGCCGCGGTGCGGAACGCGAGATCGGAGGAGTCGACGCTGTGATAGGAGCCGTCGGTCAGAGTGACATGGAGATCGATGACGGGGAAGCCGAGCGGCCCGCGCACGAGGCTGTCGACCACGCCCTCTTCCACCGCGCCGATATAGTTGCGCGGCACCGCGCCGCCGACGACCTTTTCATGGAATTCGAAACCGGAGCCGCGCGGCATCGGCTTGATTTCCAGCACCACGTCGCCGAACTGGCCATGGCCGCCGGATTGCTTCTTGTGGCGGCCACGTTGCGAGATCGATTTGCGGATCGTCTCCTGATAGCCGATCGCGGGCGTGTTTGATTTGACGTTGACGCCGAAGCGGTCCTTGAGGCGCTCGAGCGCGACGCGCAAATGCATCTCGCCCTGCCCCCACAGCACGATGTCGTGGGTCTGGGTGTTGTGGATCATCGACAGCGACGGATCTTCCTCGTTTAGCCGAAGGAGCGCCTGGCCGAGCTTGACGTCGTCCTTGCGATCGTTCGCCGCCAGCGACATCGCCAGCACCGGCGGTGTCGGCTCGACCCGCACCAGCGAGGCCGGCGCAGTCTTGCCGCTCGAGACCGTGTCGCCGGTCTTGATCGCGTCGAGTTTGCCGAGCGCCACGGTTTCGCCGGCTTCCGCCGCCGGCCGCTTGCTGTCGTGCCCGCCACTGACGGCCAGGATACCGGCGACCCTGCCCGCTTCGCCGGACGAGGATTGCAGCGTCGCACCGTCATCGAGATGCCCGGCCAATAGCCGCACCAGCGACAGCTTGCCGCCGTGCGGCTGATGCAGGGTCTTGAACACATAGGCCAGCGCATCCTTGGACGACGATGCGCCGAGGCGTTTGGCGGTCTCGGCGACGCCGGGTGCTTCATGCCGTAGCGCCTTCATCAACCGCAGCACACCGTTCTCGCGTGTCGCGGCACCCAGCAATACCGGGCAGATCAGACCTTCGCGCAGTTCGCGGGCGAGATCGTCGAACACCGCATCGCGCGGCGGCTGGATGTCTTCCAGCAACTGCTCCATTAGCGTGTCGTCGTGATCGGCAAGCTTCTCCAGCATCGAGAAGCGCGCTTCCTTTTCGCGGTCGAGATTGCCGCCGTCCAGCGCGATCACCTCCGAAGGCTTGTGTTCGCGATAGACGAACGCGCGCTCCAGCGCGAGATCGACGAAACCTTCGATCAATTCGCCGTTCCAGATCGGGATCTGTCGCAATACCAATGGCACGCGCGAGGCCGGCTGCAACGTCGCCAGCGTTTCGCGGATGCGCTTGTTGGCCTTGTCGATCTTGTTCAAAAACAAAAAGCGCGGAATGCCCATTTCCTCGAGCTCGCGCAGGATGATCTGCAGTTGCGGCAGTTTCTTTTCATCCGCCTCGCAGACTACGATCGCGGCATCGACCGCCGGCAGCGCTGCGCGCATATCGTGCGCGAACTCGATCGAGCCGGGACAATCGATAAAAGTGTAGCTGTCGCCCATGAAACTGGTGGTGGCGGCGCTTAAACCCACGCCCATCTTGTGGCGGCGGGCCTCGGGGCTGGAATCCCCGACCGAGGTTCCGGCATCGACGCTGCCGGCTTTGTGGATGGCGCCTGTGCGCGCCAATATGGCTTCAAGAAGTGTGGTTTTACCGCTCTGGAAAGGGCCCACCAGCGCAATGCACCGTGGACCTCGGGGACTTCTGACGTCTTGTCCCATTGCCGCCTCCTTGTTTGGAGCTCGGCCCATGATTGGGTCGGCGGATCAGATGCTCCGCCTGTCTCGTGATTTTGGCAAGTCAGAAAATGTCGCTGCGGTGCGGCGTGACCGATGCCACTGTCGTCATCCCCGCGCAACGGCTTTTGCCGTTGTCGCTGGAGGAGCGCGCTCTTGCGCGCCTCGAAGGATGGCCGCGCGCACCGGGCTGTCATCCTTCGAGGCTCGCCTAAGAAGGCGAGCACCTCAGCATGACGGTCTACTTCTTGGTGACGTTTACCTTCCCGGCCGAAGTTCCAGGCTTTCCAGTCCGGCGGCGATGCTGACGCCGACCTGGCCCTGCACGCTCAGCGGCTGCAGCGCGATCGAATTGGCGGAGCCGCCGACCAGCACGTTGCCGCCGACGCCGACGCCGAGCGTGGCGCTGCCCTGCGCGCCGACATAATTGCCGGAGAGCCCGCCCGGCCCGAGCTGCGCGGTCGGCGCAAATACGCCCCAAGCCAGCGCGGATTCCTGGGTAATGCCGAGATCGAGGCCGACTTTGCGGATGGTCGCGACGTAACGGTCTTCCGGCATGCCGTCGGCGCGCAGCACGCAACCGAGATTGGTCACGGAACCGACAATGAAGCCGACGCTGGCGCCGCCGCGGCACTCCAGCACGCCGATCTGCACCCGCTGTTGCGCGTGAGCGCCGGCGATCGAAGCGACCAGCATGGCGATGGTGGCAGCGGCAAGAAGGCGGAAGCGACGCATGAAGAAATCTCCGGCTGAAACGATGTGATGCGGGCAGAGAAAGCGAGAGGCCAAATGGCGCGCGCCCGTTCTATGACCACTCTCGTCATTCCGGGGCGATGCGCAGCATCGAACCTCAGATGTGCAATTGCACATCGGGGA
>JACDAG010000630.1 GCA_013695565.1 Bradyrhizobium sp. | reverse complement strand
GACGAGTTGCAGAGTCTTACGCACATAGCCGGGCGTCTGCGCATTCGCCACATTGGAGGCGATCAACGACAGCCCGGCCTGCGTTGCGCGCAGGCCTGACGATGCTGTGTTGAGGGCTTGGCTGATGCTCATCCGGCGTTACTCGTCGTTACGTCGCTTTCGCCACTGTCACCGCAGCATGTTCAGGAGATCCTGGACCATCGAGTTGGCAGTCGTGATCACCTTTGTATTGGCCGAATAGGCCTGCTGGGTGATGATCAGCTTGGTGAACTCGTCGGCGATGTCGGTGTTGGACCCTTCCAGCGATGAACCGACGATGGTGCCGGACTTTCCGAACAAGGCGCCGCCGGATTCGTCGGTCACCTCGAAGGCGCCGCCGTTGACGCGCTTGAGGAAGTTGGTGCCGTTGAAGGTCGCGATCGAGATTTCGGCGAGGTCGAGGTTGCGGCCGTTGGAATAGTTGCCGACGATGCGGCCGTTGGTGCTGACGCCGACCGACTGCAACTGACCGGCCGGGAAACCGTCCTGCTGGATCTGGTTAACCTGGACGTTGCCGTTGGCATCGGCGAACTGGGTCACGCCACCGGTGCCGAAGTTGATGACAGGGCTGCCCAGCGCCACGCCGTTGACGACGGCGTTGGTAAGCGTGATCGACGCGATCGCCGGCGCCATCTGTCCGGCGGCAGAGAAGGTGAAATTCGTGTTGACGTTCTGCCAGGCCACCTGCGTGCCGGTTGCGTTGGCATTGACCTGGTAGAACATGTTCCAGGTGTCGGTATGCCCCGCACCGAGCGCGGAACTGTCGGTCTTGGCCCAGCGGAACTGCAGGTTCACGGGCGCGCCCGACACGTCGTAGGTCGTCACCGCGCCGCCCGCGACGCTCTCGTCGAGGAACGTCGAATTGTCGTTGCCGACCACCTGTCCGGTGCCGACCGTGCCGCCGCCGCCGCGCGTCGCAACCGCGGTGCCGGTGAAGCCGAGCGCTGCGAATGCGGTGCTGTTGCTACTTGTGACCGACAGATCGGCGGTTGTGCCGGAGTGCAGCGTGATCGAGCCGGCGTTGATCCCGGACGAGACTGCCGTTCCCGTGAGCGCGTCGATTTTACCCAACAAGGTTCCGATGTTGTCGCCGATGTTGATCTGGTTGTTGCCGGCGGCGCCTGATGTCATGAAGGTGATGGTTTGGCCGTCGACCGTAATGGTGTCGCCCGCGAGAAAATTGGCGGCTATCGAGTCGGTGTTGGCCGCGCCGTTGAGCAGGGTCGCGAGTGTGTTTGCCACCGACGGCGTCGCCTTGTTGCTCTGAGTGGTGCCGCTGGTCGATGCATCGGTATAGGGCGCCGCGGGCGTACCCAGCGTCAGCGGATTATGTCCGGTGCTGTACGATCCCGGCGCGATCAGTTCCGATCCCTGAACCGACGTATCGTGTTTGGTCGTAAACGGATAGGAGGCGAGGTTGGCGCGGTAATCGATCTTGCTGGTTTGCTGCGCCGGCAGGAAGTCGTTCTGGAATTTGAGAACCTGCGGCGAACTGCCCGACGGGTTGCCGGTGGTCGGATCGATCGGAACGCCTTCGAGATAATAGCCGGCGCCATTGACGAGATAGCCGCTCTTGTCGATCTGGAAGTCGCCGCGGCGGGTGTAACGATCGACACCGTCGAACACCGGCGTGCCGTCGGTGAAGGTGCCGGGCTTTTGCACCGCGAAGAAGCCGGCGCCATTGATCGCCATGAAGGTCGCAACCGAGGCCGTCTGCACGTCGCCCTGCACCGAGTTGGTGCTGCGGGATTGCGTCGTGACGCCGCCTGCCAGCTGCTGGGTCGATGAGGTCTGCGGAATGAGATCGAGGAAACTGGTGTCGACGCGCTTGAACGCCGTGGTCTGCGAGTTCGCGATATTGCCCGAGACGTTTTCCAGTGCGTACGACTGGGAGCGGAGGCCGCCGACGGCTGTCGTTAGAGCGCCGAAGATACCCATGACATTTTCTCCAAATTCGATCCGGGCGGCTCGCCGGTCTCAAGAAATCCCAAAGCCGCGTCGGAAGAAGATGTCGCAAGCGCCGTGCCAAATAGAAATTTGCATATTTTTCAATGCCTTAAATAAAAAGCCCCGGTCCAAAGACCGGGGCACAATTGCCGGGCGGGGCAACAATTGCCGGGCGCGCCCCTCAGGAAGGCGATGACGATGCCGGCTTGAACACCATCCCAAACCCGTCGATGCAATAGCGCAATCCGGTCGGCTTCGGCCCGTCGTCGAAGACATGGCCGAGATGGCCACCGCAACGCCGGCAATGCACTTCAGTGCGCAGCATCCCGTAGGCGCGGTCCTCGGTCTTGCCGAGCGCGTTGTCGAGTGGCTGGTAGAAACTCGGCCAGCCGGTACCGCTCTCGAATTTCGTGTCGGAGGAGAACAACGGCAGATCGCAGCCGGCGCAGGCAAAGACGCCCTTGCGGTGCTCTTTCAGCAGCGGGCTCGAACCCGGGCGCTCGGTGCCGTGCTTGCGCAGGATTTCATATTGCTGCGGCGTCAGTTGCGAGCGCCATTCGGCATCGGTCTTTTCGACTTCGAATTTCTCGGCGGCCTGTGCGGGCGTCATGCGCAGCCAGCGGAAGGCGGCGAGGCCAAACAGGCCGGCGACGGATGCGAGCAGGATACGGCGGTCGATCATCGGGGGTCTCCGTGCGAGGCGGAACAGGGTCGTTCGCCATCAAATACGGCACGCACGAGCGGAAGTTACACGGATCCGTCCCGAATTCTCTCACTTTCCTGCGAGGCCGCGGCCGGCGTCGCGCCCTCCGGCGGTTCTGCAGGGATCGGGGGCTGCGGACGCACCGGGCGGGGTTGGCCGACCGGCGGACGGCGCGGGGGTGGCGGCCGGGTTCCGGCCTGCCGGTTGGCCTCATCGACCCGCGCCTCGCGAATCCGTTCCTTGGCGCGCGCGCCCTCCCGGTAACGGGCCAGCGCGCCCGCGGCGGTAGCACTTCCCCGCCCCCACATGCCGATCAAATGGCCGGCGACACGGCCGGTCGTGCCGCCCGCCCAGACCAGCTCGAACGGCGAAAACAGCCGCCAGCGCTCGTCGCCCCACAGGATGCTGCGCGCGACCAATTGCCCCGCCATCGCCGAGGTGTTCAGCCCCTGGCGGCCGAACCCGCTGGCAACCCACAATCCCTTCCGCAACTGGCCGATCTGCGGCATGCCGTGCACGGTGACCCCAACGGCGCCGCCGAAGACATCGGATATTGCGACTTTGCCGAGCTTTGGAAAAACGGTGGCGATCCGGTGCCGGATGGCCGGACCGAAGCGCCCTGGCCGCGCATCCCAGGTCGTTTCGGGACTGGCCCACATCAAGCGGTCGCCGTCCACGATCCGGAAATGGTCGATGCCGTCGCTGTCGGTGACCGATCCCGGAAAGCTGATGGCATCGGTCAGGCGCGCGCCGAGTGGTTCGGTCACGGCCGCATAGCGCCAGACCGGCAGCAGCGTTTCCGACAGCCGCCGCAATGGCGTGCCGAGATGGATGTTGCCGGCCAGCACGATGTGGGAGGCGCGAAGCCGCGCCGACGGCGTCACGATGCGTTTGCGAATGCCCGACGGATCGATGCTGACCACCGGCGTATCCTCGAAGATGCGCGCCCCGGCCCGCCTTGCGAGCGCAGCCAGGCCATGGACATATTTGCGGCCGTCGATCTGAAACGCCTTGGGATAATAGATGCCGTGGAAATAGCGACCGGTCTTGATCTGCTCACGCACCCGATCGACCTGCCAGCCTTCGACTTCGGTCTCGAAATCCTCGCTCAATGTCTGCAGCCGGCTGATCAGCGTTTCGCCGGCATCGACGTTGGAGACTTCCAGCGCGCCCTCGGTCAGTGCAATGCCCGGCATCGCTTCCTCGGTCGCGACGCTGCGAATGTAATCGGCGCCTTCCTTCGACAACGACCAGAGCTCGCGGGCGTCCTCGAGGCCGACGCGCTCAATCAACTCGCCGATCGGCAGGCTGTAGCCCGGCATCACGGTGCCGAGCTGGTTGCCGGAGGCGTTCCAGCCGACGTGGCGTCCTTCGAGCACGGCGACGCTGGCGCCAAGCCTTGCTGCCTCCAGCGCCACGGTCAGGCCGGCAAGCCCTGCCCCGACCACGCAGATATCGACATCGAGATCGAACGACAGCCGGGAGCGAAAGGCCGCGTCGTCGTCCGGACCGTTGGTCGCACTTGTGAAAGTCTCTGCCATGGCGTTTTCTTACGGACCGCTGCGACGCTTGTCACCTTGTCCAAGGCATGAGCTTGTAGATTAATTCAGGCCAAAACGAATCGAGATTGCGTCCCATGCGCCGTTTGATGCTGCTGCGTCATGCCAAGACCGAACACGACGCGCCCTCGGGGCACGACCAGGACCGCTGTCTCGACGACCGCGGCCGGCTCGATGCCGCCGTCATCGGCAGCTGGATCGGCCGGCATCTGTCCGTTCCCGAATTGGTTCTGGTTTCGACCGCGGTGCGGGCGCAGCAAACCTGGGAGATCGTCCGGCAGGCGATGCAGGACGCGACCAAGACGACCGTCCCGCCGCAGGTCGAAACCATGGCTGAACTCTACGGCGCCGAGCCGACACAGCTTCTGCAGATCATCCGCATGGCCGAGGCGACCGATCCAAAGCAATTGATGGTGGTCGGCCACAATCCCGGCATGCATGAGCTGGCACTGGCGCTGGCCGGTGGTGGCGAGGCGGCCGCGAAAAAAGCCCTCGAGGACAATCTGCCGACCACCGGCCTTGCGATCCTCGACTTTGCCATCGAGGACTGGAACGAGGTGGCGTTTCGCCGCGGCACACTCGTGCGCTTCACCAGCCCGAAACTGCTGAAGCAGACGTCCGACGATTGAGCACCGTGTAGCGCGGGGCCCAGAAACAAAATCTCGAAAACAACCCCATGCAAAGTAATGCGGGCGGACATCCCGGCGCCGTCATGTTAGGCTGGCGGCCGACAGGAGGCGCAGATGTTCAAATCCATTCTGGTGCCGCTCGATCTCACCGATACCGATCTGGCGAAGCCTGCGATCGCGACGGCGGCGACGCTGTCACAGACCTGGAACGGCGCGGTGCGGTTGCTCAACGTCATGCCGATGACGCCGGTGATGCTGGCGGAATATGTGCCGGCCGATTTCGAAGCCCAGCAGCGCCAGACGTCAGAAGAGGCGCTCGCGATCGTGGCACAGGAATCCGGAATCGCGGCGTCGCGCATTTCCGCCGTGGTGCGGCAAGGCGGCATCTATCACGAGATCCTGGAAGAGGCGGCGGCGATCAAGGCCGATTTGATCGTGATGACATCGCACCGGCCGGCGATGCGAACCTATTTCCTCGGCTCCAATGCCGGCCACGTCGTGCGTTACGCCAAATGCTCGGTGCTGGTGGTGCGGCACTGACACGGCGATAGAAACAATGCGGCCCGGTCGATCGACCGGGCCTGTTCTTCATCCCGCAGATCGGACTGCGCGGGCCTTCACCGAAGGCGCCCGAGTTCCGGATCCGAGATACCCCATACCGCAAACTCGATGTGGCTACGGGTCAGTCCGATATCGCGGAGTTCACGATCGTCCAGCTGCCGCAGCGCTTTGATCGCCGCCCGGCGATCCAGAAAGGCTGCGATGGCGTGCGCCCAAATCCCGAACCGGCGGAGCGATCCGCCCGAGCTAAGGGAAATTGCAGGCTGGGCTGCGGCTTGGGACATCGTGGTCATTGGTCTTCTCCGGTTGGTCATTTCGCGGCAAAGCGCTGCCGCCGACGCAAACGCTGGGAATCAGCGGGAGCGCCCTGCGTCTGATTGTTTGCACTCTCCTCAGTGCAATCTCAGGCTTGATTGGTTCAATATGATCCGGTACACTTCTCGGTACAAGTGAAACATTGCTCTCGGTGCAATAATGTCAAAGTTTGAATATCTCAGGCTTGCCGATGCCGTCGCCGCCGAGATCTCCAATGGCGGGCTCAAACCGGGCGATCGGCTGCCGCCGCAGCGCAGCTTCGCCTACGAACGCAAGATTGCAGTCTCGACCGCGAGCCGCGTCTACACGGAATTGTTACGCCGCGGCCTCGTGGTCGGCGAAGTCGGCCGCGGCACATTCATTTCCGGACAGGCGCCCCGCGCCGTCACCACGCTGACCGAGCCGCGCGGCGCCCGCATCGATCTGGAAGTCAATTATCCGATGCTGCCGACGCAATCGGCCCTGATCGCGAAAAGCCTCGATGGCCTGGAGCGGCCGGAAGCCCTCGAAATCGCACTGCGACAAGGCACCAGCGCCGGAACGCAAGCCGCGCGAAACATCGCGGCGGATTTC
>JACDAG010000626.1 GCA_013695565.1 Bradyrhizobium sp. | reverse complement strand
CACCGAAGCGCCGCCGGTCAGCCCGGCGAGCAGCCAGGATGGCGGACGCGACGGATGGTTGTCCGACCTGCTCAGCCGCACCGACGCCGGTGGTCCGAGCGGACGCGAGGCTCCCGCCCGCCCGCGCGCGCCGCAAGGCCCGGCCAATCCGCTGGAATCGCTGTCGCTCGACATCGGCCGGCTGATGGATCGCAACCTCGCGGCCGAGATGTGGGATCGCTATCAGCGCGGCGAGAGCAAGGCGTTCTCGAAGCGGCTCTATACGCCGGCCGGCCAGAAGGCTTTCGATGAGGTCGCCCGCAAATACCGCGCCGACCGCGCCTTCAAGCAGACGGTCGACCGCTACATCGCCGAGTTCGAGCGCCTGCTCGACGAGGTTGCGCGGGAAGATCGCGGTCCGCAGGCCCTGCGCGGCCACCTGACCTCGGAGACCGGCCTGGTCTACACCCTGCTCGCGCATGCGGCCGGACGGCTGGGGTAGACGCGAAATAGCGAGTTGCGAATAGCGAATGGAAACGGAGGCAGCGATGCCTCCGTTTTGTTTTACGGGCGAGGTGGTTCGACCTGTCCGCTCACGCCCCCTCGGCTTCTTCGACAGGCTCCGCAACGAGTTTGAGGCCGAAAGAACTGATTACTTTTCTGACGGTATCGAATTCAGGCCTCGTTGTGCCCCCGAGGGATTTATAGAGACTCTCCCGAGAGAGACCCGTTGCCTTCGCAACTTCTGTCATGCCCTTGGCCCTGGCGATCGTATCGAGCGCATCCAAAATGAAGTCCGGATCGTCCGTCGCCAACGCTTCCGAAAGGTAATCGGCCATCGCTTGCGGGCTCCTGAGATAATTCGCGGCATCGAATTTCGAGATTTTGATCATCTTCTTGCCCTTCACAATTCAGCCGCCATTTCTTTTGCCCGCCTGATGTCCTTGTCCTGGGTCGACTTGTTGCCGCCACACAGGATGACAACGATCGTTTTTCCGGTCTGCTTGTAATAGACGCGATAGCCCGGACCGTGGTGCACGCGCATTTCGCTCAAGCCCTCGCCGATCGGTTTGACATCGCCAGGATTGCCGAAGCCGAGGCGCGCTACGCGTGAAGCAATTCTGGTTCTGGCTTTCTCATCCGTGAGATTTGAAAGCCAGCGGTCGAACTCATCGGTCGTGAGCACTTCAAACATTTGTTGTATCCCATAGGATACAAGGACGTAAATGTCAACAGATAAAACGTTATGCTCGTGCTGAAATCGTTTGCGCCGCGCGACGCCGCCTTCCGAACGTGACCGTCAATGTCCAAGGAAAGCGCTGACAGTGCCGGCAAGATTTCCGGCCCCGAAAAGCTCCCGGCAAGTTCGCAAGCCCACATTCGGTGGCGGGCGAGTTCGTCCACATAAAAGCCGACGAAGAGCGTTCGCCAGTTCGCTGAACTTGCTCGCCGTCGCAAGACCCAAGCGGCTTCTCTGCGAACGCCACGTTCGGAATCCTTGGTGTAGATCCTAAACATCAGCGGAAAATCTGCATCGACCCAGATAGTGCCGAGAGAGTGGATCGCGCTTGTTCGAGTGGCCGCCGATGCATTCGCCAAGAGAGGCAGCAAGATCGTGCGCCTCCAATAACTCCCATTGTTCGACGATATTACAAGCCGTTCGCACCACGTATTCTGATGGATCACCAAAGGCGCCCAAGATAATGGATCGCAACTCTCGCCCTTGGGGGTGCCGTCCGATAACTTCCAAAGCTATGCGTCGCAGAAATTGATCCTCGACTGCCGCTGCATCGGCGAGGGCTTCCAGCGCCGCTGCATCTGCGAGCGATCCGAGTTCACGGACGGCCTCGTGAGTCTTTGGAAATCCGGCACTGGAGATTGGCATAGGCCCTAGACCCCCTACTGCCGCTTCTGTCCGCTCGGCGCTGCGGCAGCGGCGGGCGGCCTGGCCGGTGCCGCCGGCCTGGCTGGTGGCGGTGCTGCCGCGGGCTCCGCTGGCGCGGCGTTGTTGCTGCCGCCGAAGATCACCCGGCTCGGATTGCGGTCGAAATTGTTCACGGCACGGCTGATGTCGGCGAGCGTACGGCGGCCATCGGCCATCAGGGCGCCCGTACGCTTGTCTAAATCCTCAGCCAGTTCGCGGATCGACTTCACCATCAGGTTCAACTCGCCACCTTTTTCGCCGCCTGCGATGGTGTTGAGGCCGAGCATCAGATTGTCGGCCTTGCCCATCACGCCGTCGACCCTGAGCATGACGTTGTCGATCTTCTCGGAGTTGCGCGCCAACGCGCCCGTGAAGGTCTCGAGGTTCCGCAGCGAGTTCTTCACGGATTCCTGATTGTCGGCGACGATACGGTTGACGTTCTGCAGCGTGGCGCGGATCGACTCGGTGACGTCCTGGAGTGCTGCCGGATCGGCTGTCAGCACCGGAACGCCGTCCTCGTCGAGCGGTACCGGGGGTGCGGCCTCATCGCCGCCTTTGAGCGAAATCGCCGCCACGCCGGTCAGGCCCTGGAATTCGAGGCCGACCAGGGTGTCCTTGCGGACCGGGGCATTATTTTCGATCATCGCCAGTGCGACCACGCGACGCGGGTTATCCAGCTTTACGCGGACCACCTCGCCTACCCGGATACCGTTGAAATTGACGCTGCCGCCATTGCGCAGGCCGGACGCCGGGCCCTCGAACACGATCCGGATCGGGCTGCGCGCCTTGGTAGTGTGGAGGCTCTGAAACCACAGCACAAAGCCGAACGCCGCGGCAAT
>JACDAG010000595.1 GCA_013695565.1 Bradyrhizobium sp. | reverse complement strand
GGAAGTTTGGGGACGCCGAAATGCTGACGCCAGCAGAGCTGGTCTCGCTGATTGCCGCCGTTGCGAAGGGCGACGAGGCTGCTTTCGAGCGCCTCTACGCAGCAACGCGCGCGAAACTCTTTGGCGTTGTCCTTCGTATCTTGCGGCGGCAGGACCTCGCAGAGGAGGTCATTCAGGAGACCTACGTCAAGATCTGGAACAGCGCGGGGCGGTTCAACCCTGGCCTTGCATCTCCGATTACGTGGATGGCGTCCATCGCTCGCAATCGGGCCATCGATGTCGTTCGCAAGCGCAGCGAGGTGTCGATTGAGGAGGAGCCTACGGCGATGGAAGTAGCTGCCGATACACCTGATCCGCTGGCGCGCCGCGAGATGACCGAGGAATTGAAGCGCCTGCTGGAATGTGTCGGCCGTCTCGAGCCGGATCGGCAGAAGCTGGTGCTGCTGGCCTATTACAATGGCTGGAGCCGCGAGCAGCTGGCGATCAAATTCGAGACGCCGGTGAATACGGTGAAGACGTGGCTGCGCCGCAGCATGCTGGATATCCGGGAATGTCTCGGACTTTAGGATCTGGGCTCTGGGAGTGTTTTGGACGTTAGATGATGGCCTATAGCGAAGACCATATCGCGCTCGCCGCGGAATACGCACTCGGCACCCTCGATGCCGACGAGCGCGCGCAGGTCGAGACCATGATGGCCGTCGATACGGAATTCACCGCCATCGTCCATGCGTGGGAATACCGGCTCGGGGTCCTCAACCAGATGGTGGGCTCGGTCGAGCCGCGGCCGATCGTGTGGGAGAACATTCAACGCGCGATCGGGCATTCCGGCCCGCAGGAGCCGCTGGCGCTGCCGGAAGCCGCATCGCCTGCGCCGCCAGTTGCGCCTGTCATCGCCGAACAGGCTGTGGTCGCCGATGCTTCCAACGTCATCCAGTTGTCGGGCCGGGTGAAGCGCTGGCGCAATATCGCTTCGTTCGCCACGGCGGCCGCCGCCGCGCTGATTGCGGTGCTCGGCCTGCAGGTCTATTCGCCGGACACGCTGCCTGAGGGCCTTCGTCCCAAGACGCGTATCCAGACGGTCGAGGTCAAGTCCCCGCCGCTGCCGGCACCGCCTTCGGCGCAATATGTCGCGATCCTGCAGGGGGCCGCAGGAGCGCCGGCGTTCATCCTCACGGTCGATGCCGCGACCAAGAATTTCACCGTTCGCAAGGTCGGGGGCGATGCGGAGGCCGGCAAGAGCTTTGAGCTCTGGCTGATCTCCGACAAGCTGCCTCAGCCGCGCTCGCTCGGCGTGATCGGCGGCAGCGATTTCACCGCGCGCCCGGTGCTGGCGTCCTACGACGCCAATACGATCAACGGCGCCACTTACGCGGTGACGGTCGAACAGGCCGGCGGATCGCCCGACGGCAAGCCGCACTCGACGCCGGTGTTCACCGGCAAGCTGATCGAGACGGTGCCGGCGTCGGCGCGCTAGGCGCCTTTTTGTTTTGACGCGTTTTCTTCACGCGAACCGGCATCCACTTCGCTTGAAAACGCTATGCACAAAAAGAAAACGCCCGTGGGGAGCGGGCGCTTTCGTTAGTCAACTTGGGGTAGTTGGGGTCTTCTAATACTCACGTGGCGACATTGGGGGGCTGTAAAGATGCCGCGTGAATTCGTGAATTCCTGTTAGCGCAATCCTTGTCTAGCGAACCACCGAACTCCCTGAGCTCGTGATCACCACCGGCTTGCCGGCCTTCATCACGCGGGCGGTCTGGGTGAAACCTTCGTCCGAGCTGTTGTGCGCCGTGATGCCGAAGCCGGCGACCACGATGCCGACGACGAGAGCCACGACCACGATCTTGAGATGGGTCGTACGATCTGCGCTGTAAATCGAGTGGTTCATGGAAGTCTCCTGCCCGCCTTCCCCTGTGTCTGATGCGTCGGGCTCTTCGACAAACAGGTTCAACGTCTCGCAACAGGAAACGTAGGAATTCGCGGTTTCGTTCCACAGATGCGATCACAAGGCAGTGAAAAGACTTGAACGGCCGCGATTGGAGAAGGCGCGGGGCTATCCAGAAATCAATAATATAATAGTTATTTCAATATCTTAGTTTGAAATTTGCGGTTTCACTGCAAAATGCCTCCGGCAAACCTTATTTTAACAAACCGTTTGCCTGTGGCGAAAAAGCCGCGCGCCGGCCCTTGCCGATTTGTCCGCGCCGCTTAGACGACGCTGCCGACCGTCTTGAGCCGGGCGCGCGGGTGGATTTCGGCTTGCGACAGCACGGTGGTCTGCGAGCGGAAGCGCTCGACCAGCGAGCGGACGAACGGGCGGACCGCCGCCGACGTCACCAGCACCGGCGCCTCGCCTTCCTGGGCGGCGCGCTCGAAGGCGTTGCGAACCCCGGTCATGAACTCCGACAGCTTTGACGGCTGCATCGCGAGGCTGCGGTCTTCGCCGGTGCCGACGATGGATTCCGCAAACGCCTGCTCCCACCGCGCCGACAGCGCGATCAGCGGCAGATAGCCGCTGTACGAGGTGTTCTGGGCGCAGATCTGGCGCGCCAGCCGGGCACGGACGTGCTCGACCATGGTGGCCGGGTTGCGCGAGAACGCCAGCGCGTCGGCAATGCCTTCCAGGATGGTGGAGAGGTCGCGGATCGAGATCCGTTCGGCCAGCAGCAGCTGCAGCACGCGCTGGATGCCCGACATCGTGACCTGGCCCGGCACGATGTCCTTGACCAGTTCGCCCTGTTCCTTCGGCAGATCCTTGATCAGCTTCTGCACCTCGCCATAGGACAGCAGGTCCGACATGTTGTTCTTCAACAGCTCGGTCAAATGCGTCGACAGCACGGTCGCGGCGTCGACGACGGTATAGCCCTTCAGCGAGGCCTCTTCCTTCAGGCTGGCATCGACCCAGGTCGCGGGCAGCCCGAAGGTCGGCTCGACGGTCTGGATGCCGGGCACGCCGACCTGGTTGCCGGCGGGGTCCATGACCATGAACTGGTTCGGCCAGATCTTGCCGCTTCCGGCGTCGACTTCCTTGATCTTGATGATGTAGGTGTTCGCTTCGAGCTGGACGTTGTCGAGGATGCGCACCGCCGGCATCACGAATCCCATTTCGACCGCGAGCTGACGGCGCAGCGCCTTGATCTGCTCCGTCAGGCGGTCGGTGCCGTCAGGGCCGTTGACCAGCGGCAGCAGCGCGTAGCCGAGCTCGATCTTGAGGTCGTCGATCTTGAGCGAATTGGAGATCGGCTCTTCCGCCGCAGCATTGGCGGCCGCCGCCGCAATGTCCGGCGCGGCCAGTTCGGCGGCTTCCACCGCACGGGAGTTGCGGTTGTGGTTGCGGGCCTTCCAGGCCAGCGCCGCGGTGCCGCCGCCGAGCGCGAGGAACGGCAGCATCGGAATGCCCGGCAGCAGCGCCAGCACCAGCATCACGCCGGCCGACATGCCGAGCGCCTGCGGATAACCCGACAGCTGCTTCATCATCGCCTTGTCGGCCGAACCGGTGATGCCGGCCTTGGAGACCAGCAGGCCCGCGGCGGTCGAGACGATCAGCGCCGGCACTTGCGTGACCAGGCCGTCGCCGACGGTGAGCACGGTGTAGGTGCGGGCGGCGTCGGCAACGCTCATGCCCTGCTGGGCGACGCCGATGATGATGCCGCCGATGATGTTGATGAACACGATCAGAAGCCCGGCGACCGCGTCGCCGCGGACGAATTTCGAGGCACCGTCCATCGCACCGAAGAAGCCGCTTTCGTCTTCCAGCTCCTTGCGGCGGGCTTTCGCGGTCTTCTCGTCGATCAGGCCGGCCGACAGGTCGGCGTCGATCGCCATCTGCTTGCCGGGCATCGAGTCCAATTGGAAGCGGGCGGCGACTTCGGCGATACGGCCCGAACCCTTGGTGATGACGACGAAGTTCACGATCACCAGGATCGCGAACACGATAATTCCGATCACGAAATTACCGCTCATCACGAAATTGCCGAAGGCCTCGATGACGTGGCCGGCCGCCGCCGTACCCTCATGGCCGTGGCTCAGGATCAGGCGGGTCGAGGCCATGTTGAGCGACAGCCGCAGCATGGTCGAGATCAGCAGGATGGTCGGGAACGACGAGAATTCCAGCGGCGCCTGGATGAATAGCGAGGTCATCAGGATCAGGATCGACACCGTGATCGAGATCGCCAGGAAGAGATCGAGCACGATCGAGGGCAGGGGGAGGATCAGCACCACCAGGATGGTGAGGACGCCGAAGGCGAGGAAGAGATCGCCGCGCTTGAGGATGTTTCCGATCTCACTGAGGCTGGGGAATCCGCCGCTCGCCCCTGCGCCCTGACCTGCCGTCACGTCGACCATGGTTGCCGTACCCCCTCGCGATTGCCGGCCGCGGCCGCCAAACGTCTGCGCGACGGCCGAAGGGCCGCCGGTCCGTAAGTGAGGCACCGCACTGGCGTCCACGGGGTTCCTCCCGTTCTACGCGGCTGACGACACTCGACTCCAC
>JACDAG010000586.1 GCA_013695565.1 Bradyrhizobium sp. | reverse complement strand
GTCGGCGACCGTGGCCGGCGCCACCGCCGTGACCTTGGTGATACCCTCTTGGGGCAGGCTGCGCCGGAGCCGGCCGGTTCGCAAATCAACGGTTCCCGCGGGGGTTCCCAGCAAGAAACGATCGACGTCCCAAGCGGCCGACGTCACGGCGAACGTCGGGTCGCTCCTGGCATATCGCTCGACCCCGTTGGCGAATGAGGTTTTCCGGACTTCCCTGAGATCCTTCGCGTCGCCGTCCTCGGTGATTTCCCGTGCCAGCACTCGAACGAATTCGAATGCCGCGTCTGTTTCATCGCGCTGCCAGCGCGTGCCCGACCAGCAATACCAGCTTCGAGCATGATGGCAGAAGCGGAGCCGACCTGCGAAGCGGCGCGCAAATACCCGGGCTATGCCATCTTGAGTTACGGTCTTTTCGATTTCGCGGTTTTCGGCGACGACCTCCCCCGGATCGACCTCATTGAGCAGAAGTGCGTTCGATTTAGCGTTGTCGACGACCTTTGATATTCGGGGTTTGGTTGTGGTCATGCCGCCCCTGGTGAGTTGTTTGCATCCCGACCGACCTGCGCCCACAATTCCCGCGCTAAAGCATGAATCGTGTATTCGACTTCGTGACAGTCGATGCCGAGCCCTTCGAGACGATCCCAATAAAATCCCAGTCGCTCGATCATGAAGTCGCGAACGTCGATCGCGTTGCAGGCTGACATCTCGTTGGAGAGCTGCTGAACCAAAACGATGTTGCGGTGAAGCGGAAATGGGTGGATGCACGCGGTCATGAGGCATCTCTCTTTCTTTGTATTTCCAGACGTTCGTTGTGACGATGCCAAGCCCACCCCCGCTTGAATCCGAGAACGAGCGCCACAAGCCGCAACTTGCGTTCACAGTCAGCCCATCGCAGCAGCTCGCTTCTGCGCATCGCACGGAGCCGCGGTGCAAGACCGGCTTCGGAAACGACCTGTTGCCAAAGCTCAAGTTCGTCTTGTCGATACGGCTTAGGTGGTGCGCCGCAAATGGTGCAGAAGCCGCGGTGCTCGGCGACGAGATCGCACGCAGCGCAAACTGTGAGACGGCGTGGTTGATCATCACCATCGACCGCTGGCGCGTCGAGAGACCATGAGCGGTCATCATCGACGAGACCGTGCCTAGTGTAATTGCCAACGAGGTCGAGGACCACCGCGTACGGTTTGCCGTGTGCGACCCGCAGCGCACGGCCAATCATTTGCAGATACAATCCAAGGCTCTTGGTCGGCCGAAGCATCATCACCGCTTCAATCGCCGGCACGTCAAACCCTTCGCCAAAAAGATCGACATTTGAGAGGATGAGCGTCTCGCCGCGTTCAAAGCGCGCAATCGCAGCGTCGCGTTGCGTGGCCGGCGTTTTGCCGTCAACATGCTCGGCCGGAATCCCGGCAAGTTTAAAGGCCTCAACGATACGCTCAGACTGCTCGATAGAAGTCGCAAAAACGAGCGTGCGCGTTCGTTTGGCAAAGTGGAGGTAGGCGGCGATCGCATCACCGTCGATCGACGATCGGTCGACCGCGGCGACCAGATCGCCGCGGTGATAATCTCCGAGACGAGTTCGCACGCCGGTGAGATCCAGGGTGTTGCGCGGCGCATAGTGCCGGCAGAGCGAGAGGTGACCTCGTTTCTGAAGCCATGGGACCGACGGCCCGCACACCATGATGTCGAAGTGGTCGCGTAGCCCCTGCCCGTCGAGCCGCCTTGGCGTCGCCGACAGCCCGATGTGGAACGCGTCCTTGAATGCCTCCTGAAGAGAAGTCCATCCCGGCGCGGGGAGATGGTGGCACTCATCGAAGCAGACAAACCGCGGTGGTCTGATTAAGTGGACCTGGCGCGCCAGTGTCCCGATCGTCGCGATCTGAACCAATTTGCTAGAATCGGCCGGAATGCCGGCGGCGATGATCCCGTGAGGCACGCCGTTGGCGGTGAAAGAGCGGCTGGCCTGGCCAAGCAGCTCGCGACGATGAAGGACGAATACCGATCGAAAGCCTCTGGTCGCGGCCGACGCGAACATGTGGGCGGTCAACACGGTTTTTCCGAAGCCGGTCGGTGCCACAATGGCTACGCGGCGCAAGCCGGCCCGCAACTGTGCTCTGGCCGCGTCCATCAGGCTGCGTTGATCGGGGCGAAGCGTCAGCATTCTAAAACTCTAAATCATCTTGCTCAATAGGGTCTCGCTCGACTTGGACCCCGAAAGGGTTCAAGCACGGGCGAATGAAAATACTAATGCTGTTGGTGGTGGATGATTGGTAGACCACATGAGGCCGATCGCGCGCGAGGCAGTCTTCAATCGCAAGCGGTAGACAGGCGACCACGTCTTCATAGACGTAACCTAATCCTTCGAGCGCCTGGATAACTTCGTCTCTATTGCTATCTTCAATGCTAAGGTAGCTATTACAAATATCGTCAGACATCATCTGCGCAAGTTTCAATTTAGATATCATCGCGTGGACTCCTACATTGTGGTTTGGTGATTGCCGCCTCCCACTCGATCCTATGCAGCTCGGTCGGACCATGGTGATTCCGGTCCCAGACGAACCAAGCAAACGGTGTAGGGTTTGAGACGCGATTGCCCGCCCAGCCGGCCCTGTGCATCATCGGCAATCGGTTTTTGAAGACGTGCACCCGCGCGAGCTGGCCGCCGTCTAGAATCGCGGTGCGACGTTGGCTCTCCAGGAACGCCAGGCGCAGGAGCATAATGACAGTTGGGCAGAGCTCGATGGCACGGGCCACAAACTCCGAGGCGAGTTTGAAAGGCGGGTTTGTGAGGATTGCTTCGACGCCTGGAGGCAGACGATGTTCCATCAAAAAATCTCGTCGGGCGTGATCCTGATCTGCCGATTCATAGTCGACCAAGTCGGTGGCGACGACGGTATGACCAGCATCACGGAGAACACGGACGATCGATCCGGGACCGCAAGCCGGCTCCCAGATGACCGGCGGCAGCTGCTCGGCGCGGAGCAGTGCATGGACCGCCTCGGGCGGGCTTTGGTACAAGTCGTCGCCGCGCTCCCTGAGCGCGGCTCTGCCGGCGGTCACGGCGTCGCCTCCGAAGATCCAATAATGATCTTCAGCTTCTTAATCACCTCCCAAAAGTCGATGAAATCGTCGACGGTCCCGATCTCTTCTAACAAAGTTGCGACATTCTCCCGGCCGAGTTTCCGAACGATGGAACTTGCAGTTTGGTCCTTCTTTTCCTCCCGAAGTCTCTCGCGCGCCTGCCGTTCAAGGTGTTCACGCACTTCGCGCTCGCGAATCTTCTTCGATTTCTTGCGGTGCTCTGCCTTCGAGTGGGTTCGCTGAATAAGCACCTTCTTGTTGGATTTTTTCTTAGTGATCATGTCGCGGACCGTGCCGTCGGTAACGATTTCACCGACTTCTGCACGCCGGATAATATAGTCCCTTATTTCCGCGGGCGTACTCTTCGCTGCCAGTCTGTAGGCCGTGCTGGGTGGCAAAAGCGCAACCGTTGCGCTTTTGCCCTGATCGTCCGCCAACCTGGCAACGGACATGTAATTCTGCGCTGTGCGCATGCCGATCGAAAGCTCGTGTTCAATCCAGAGCTCGAAACCGCCGTGGTCTATCTGTTCTCTCGCTAATATTAGTTCCCGCCCGATCTCCATGATTGTTTCAGTGGCGGTTGACGTAAGCCGCAAGATTCTTCCTGCGCTGGCACGGAGCGTCGTCGCCAGATCATCGGTCAGAACATCATAATTGAACCGATCGCGGACCAGGTGCCCATGACCGACATCATCTGCTACAGGGGCACTCATGGCGCCACCCGCTCGGTTGCAAATATGGGACACCCACTGAGACGGTCTGGCAGTTCTTCGAGGATGCGGGTCGCGGCCGGATCGACCGGTCCTGCATAGGCATCCAGCAGCGGAGCAGCACTTCCTTGGTCCGGCAATACGACCTGCCGCGCCAATCGCTGCTCGAGACCGCTTCTGCTTGGTTACGGGCCTGGACAACCCATTGTACACGGTCTCTACATTCGATCACTCGAAGGTGGCTATTCAAGACGGCTACGACACGGTCGTAGTCGTCCGCAGATTCCGGGATCGGTCGCCGCTTGACGGCGCCGGCGACGACTTGCGTAATTTTGGGGGAGTTGCTATTTGGTCGGGGTCCGCAAGACGCTCTACCAAATTGGAAGCCGGCACCGAGATCAACGGTGTCGGCTTTCGCGCATTTCGGGATCCGCATCTTTCACGAAGCCGCTTTCGTGGCTTCCAGACCGACGCCCATGCCTTTTTCCTGCGTTTCCACCATTGCCAGGAGGGAGGATTTTCTTGCGCAGATGGCATTGCCCATTCGAAATATCGGCAGATGCGGCATCAGGTGATAAACGCGCCGCTTTTTCTTGGCGTCTCCGTACAGAAACAGCGCTATTGCCTCAGCGCCTTCGAGCAGGTCATCGCTCAAGGCCGGCGCCGTAGCGCCTTGTTGGGGTTCTTGGGGCTCAGCTCGAATGACGAGAGCCACTGTTTCAGAATGTACTTCCTTGGACATACCCGACTCCATTAGCGCAAAGTTGCACTAATCGAATAGTACGGCGTTGCATGCATCGCAAGTGTAAGCTTGCACTAATTGATTATTAGTGTATAATCCGGTCCTACTTTGTAGAGAGTGGGAAGGTCGGAATGTTGAGGTGGTCGGTATCTTACGCTAAAGCCGAATTCATTTTGGCAAGCCTGCACAATGCGTCTGGGGATATTCAGAAAAACGCTTTTCGAGGACGCCTTAAACACCTCAAGCGGCTCGGAATCCCTCTCAATAGCGCGCCCGGCCGAGGGAAAAAGATCGACTATTTTGAAGACGATCTGCTGCAGTGGGCCTTGTGTCTCGAGTTCGCAGAATTTGGGATGGACCCCACCACGATTGTTCGTTTTGTCGAAACCAATTGGGTGAAAATATTACCCCGCTTCAAAAAATGTGGTGCCACTCAGACTTCCGACGATGACGTATTCCTAATTGCGCACCCAAATCTGATGTCCGCATCCTGGGACGGCAATGAAGAATCCGTCGCCTTCAAATGGCTGCAGCTAAGCGATTCAAACTTGTTTCTGGCACGACTGGGTAGGAGCACACCAAGGCGCGCTATCGTCGTAAACATTAGCCAGCTCTACCGGGAAATGCAGTTCGCGAGAATGCAGTTCGATTCCGTGTCAGCGAAGTCGGAGGTCTAGGAATATGGCAAACATTCGCAAGCGCTCCCTTCCCTCTGGCTTAGTCCGTTGGGAATGCGCCTATATCGACGGCGGCGGCGAGCGCCGCGCCAAGCTGTTCGCAACCAAGGCCGATGCCAAAACGTGGCTCGTCGACGCTCAACACGATTTGAAGCGCGGTCTGCACACCGCCAGCAGCGTTTCGCCAACCGTCAAAGAGGCAGCGGCGCTGTGGATCAAGCGATGCAATGATAAACGCCTGGAACAGTCTACAATCTGTTCCTATGAGGAACATGTCGACCTGCACATTGTCCCGTTCATCGGCGCAAAAAAGTTAGTCGACCTCACGGTGCCGGCGGTGAATGCGTTCGCCGATGAACTGCGCGAAGCAGGCCGCTCTGCAGCGATGATGAAAAGGGTTATTCGATCGCTGGGTGCCATTTTCAAGGAGGCGCGACGGCGCGGCCTATCTGCGCTCGCCCCGACCGAAGGTTTAGAGTTAGATCTGCCCGAGCGTGATGATCCGCGGCCTGTTATTCCGACCAAGCTGGAGTTGCAGGTCATCATCGCGGCCGCCACCGCCCGGAAGAGTCGGATCTGGCGCGCCCTGGTGCTGATAGCTGTCTTTTGTGGCCTTCGTGCAAGCGAGCTCCGTGGCCTGCGTTGGATAGACGTCGACTTCGATGCCCGACAGATCAACGTCAACCAGCGCGCCGACATTTATCATAAGATCGGAAAGCTAAAATCGAAGTCGGCCTATCGATCGATTCCCTGCCCCTCCCTGGTGCTGAACGCCCTCCGAGAATGGAAGATAGCCTGCCCGAAGGGCGATCTGGGATTGGTCTTCCCGAATGGTTCCGGCAAGGTCGAGGCGCTATCCAACCTGATGCAACGCGGGTTCGATCCCATCCAGATCGCAGCCGGCGTGGTGACCATTGTGCCGGTGCTGGACGATACCGGCAAACCGATCACGAACAACGCCGGCGAGCCGGTCATGCGGGAAGTGGGTAGGTACGGCATGCACGCCCTGCGGCATGCCTGCGCCTCCCTGTGGATCGAGGGCGGCAAGAACCCTAAGGCCATCCAAACACTTATTGGGCACAGCACCATCCAGATGACCTATGACGTTTACGGCCATCTTTTCGCCGACAATGCCGCCGATCAGAAGGCCGCTGAGGATATTCAGGTCCGTCTGTTGGGGATTTGATCGCAACAGCACCGTGACAGCACGGGCCGCCTAAGTTATTGTTTTCGCTCACAGGGACGCGGATTTCGATTCCGAGGGTCGGGAGTTCGAATCTCTCCGAGTGCGCCATTTGGGCGCAAAACCGAGCCGGCAAACCCCGCATGCGAGAGCTGACTGACATGAGAAAGATGATCCTGGCGCTGGCGATCCTGTACCCGGCCGCAGCGTTTGCTCAGGGAACGACCACCCCCGCCGCACCGGCCAGCCCAGCCGCTTCGCCGACCGTCGGCGGCAAACCGCTGGTTCAGGTCGGGACGAAAAAATCCGGGGCCGAGAAGAAGTCGGCCGCCAAGCCGGCGCCACCCGGCAAGCCCCTGTCCCCCGCGCAGAAGCTGCAGGCGTGCCAGGACATCGACGATGCGACCAAGGAACGGCTGAGTTGCTATGACGGCGTCTTTGCGCCGCAGCCGAAACCCAAGCCAGCCGCCGCCAAGAGCGTCAGCGAATGTCGGTTCCTGAAGGAAGAAGACCAGCGGCTGACCTGTTTCAACCGTTTCGTCGACAAAATTCCGCAGCTGCCGCGCTAGGCGTCAAACCGGGCGGCCCGAACAAGGCGCGCCCCGCTGAAGGCACGCCAGACCCTTACCAGGTGTTGTTGCCGAAGAAGCCGAAGTGCTGCTGCTGGGCAAAGCGCATCGGCGGCTGGGCCGAACGGGTCTTGGCAATCCTGGCAACCTTGCGCTTGCGCGGAGCCTGCGGCTCGATCTGCTTTTCAACCTTCCTGGCCTCGGCCGGCACGAACTGGGCGAAGGTATCACGCACCCGCGCCTGAGCGTTGGTGTCGATGATCGGCGCTACCGGCGCCACCGCAACCTGGGCCTTGGCAGCCGGCGGAACAATGGTGGGAAGGCTCATGTCGTAGACCACCCGTTCCGGCGGTTTCTGGTCGGAACGGATCCGCACCACGGTCTTGTCGATCGAGGGCGCGGAATTGCTGGCCACGGCGACCTGCTGGGGGGCGAACGCATCGAGCGCAAACAACAGCGCGAGCAGCACGCTGCCGACAAACAGGAAATAACGCGCTACCGGCATTGACGTGGCTCCCGCCGCGCCGTTCGCGCGGTTCATTCGCTCAACTGGAGATATGCTGATTAGTTCCTGGGGCACCCCCAAGGTTCAACGGCGGCGATCACATTTTCGGGTTCGAAGCGCCAGGTTCGCAGAGGCAGGGCTAGGTTCGACTTGCCGTCACCAGCGAACATTTCGCCTTGTTTGCGTTAACGTTGACGAACCCGACCAGCACGCCTGAATAGAGCTTCCGGCTCCTGGTGTTCACCGTGTCAGGGATCACCCGCCTGCGGTCGGTCAAATGGCTGCCGTCGCGGCGGGTAAAGGCGCAGGCAATCTCGATATCCTTCACCGCGTAATCATTGGCGTTGCGCAGCGTAAACGTCACCAGCGCCTTCGAGCCAAGACCGCCCCTTCGCCATGATTGCGAGGACATCCTCAAACCCTCGATCGGCGACTTCGCTTCCGGCGCAATCGACAGCGGCGCGGTCACCGCAGCAGGGGCCGCGGCCTGCATCGGGCTTGCCAAGGTGGACTCGACGGGAGGCGCCGCATCCTCAACCAGCAAGACATTCTGCGCGTAGATGACCGGGGAAGACTCGACCGCGGCGCGGTCCTCGGCGTCGCTTGGTTCCGGAAGCATGATCCACGCTGCGAATCCCGCGATCACGATGGCCGGCAAAACGAGCAATCGGGCTTGCGCCGCTCCGAACGACCGTCCAGCGATCATCATGGCCATGCCCTCACCCCGGCGGTGAGGCGCTATCCGTCCGCACCGCGCATGAAAAAAGCCCTACGGGCGTTACACCGTACGGCCTCTCACACGACTGCCGCTGTACGGTTCCGCCGCTAGTCACTAATCACCTGCTGCCGAAATGGTTGCACGCAAGCTCGACAATATTGCGGCGGCGGGCGCCTGTTCAGGGGATGGAATTGCGGATGACCGGCCGCTAGATTGGCGGCGCAGCAAAAATAGCCGCAACAAGAGTCACAAAAACAGGCTTGGGGAGACGAATATGCCGACAGTGACTTGGGACCATGTCCATTTGCGCAGTCCCGATCCGGAAGCGACCGCGGCCTGGCTTGCCGATATTCTGGGCGGCGAGATCATCCGCGGCCCCGGGCGGATCGACGTCAAGCTCGGCGGCGCCAACATATTCATCGCACCGGTCGCTGCCGGCGACGGCGTCAACACGCCGCCGGTGACGCCCTATCAGGGCCTCGATCACTTCGGGCTGACGGTCAAGGACATCGACGCGGTCGCCGCCGAGATCAAGGCCAAGGGCGTCGAGTTCACCAAGCCGCCGACCACGATCCGGCCCGGCGTGCGCATCTGCTTCATCCGCGGACCGCAGGGCATTTCCATCGAGCTCCTGGAGCGCGACAAGAGATACGCGTGATCCGCCGGAGAGCTATGTCATTGACCCCGGCATGAAGCAGCGGATGGTCAGTCCAGCGTAACCGCGAATCGGCCACACCATGGTGCGGCCGACGCGGTTGGGTTCCGTGATCACGGAATCATCTGGCACGTCGATCCATTCGCCGTCGATCCGCACGCGGTAATGACCGTTGCTCGATTCCCAACCGACATCGCTGACCGCGCTGCCGTCGGCGTCGGAGCAGCAGGCCCTTTCCCGCTTCTCAAGGAGTCGAACCATTCCTTGAGCGGCGAATGGGCGTAGCGGCCATCCGGATCGCGCGCGTGCCCCACCTGACCCGCCAGCGCCGACATCAGCACCACGAGACCCAATCTCAGCGGTGTCTTTCGCCAGCCCGCACGGCGACGGCCTGAAATTCCCCAGTTGTCATGCTCAGTATTAAGACGCGGCGCATGGCCGCCGGAATTGATCCAGTTGCTCACCTGACTGTTGCTCCAGCACCCACCGGCCGGTGCAGAACAGAATATGCATTTCACGGGCCAACTCGATTCGGCTGCAGCCAGCCGTCATCCGCGCGTCATATGGCGAAGACGATTTTGGGCGCGTGTCCGCCGTCCCGGCATCCGCGGCCAACCTGCCACGTTGACGCAACGGGTTCCGCTTTGGCATAAAAGATCACCGGTTTCCGTGGGCGCGGATGCCGGCATTGGGACGTCATGAAAAACGGTCTGTATTCGATTCATGTCAGCCTGCTGGACGGGCGATCCGGCAAGGGCAGCGGCGTGATTCTGTTCCGCGATGGCCAGATCCTCGGCGGCGACGCCTATCTGTTTTACACCGGCAGCTACACCGTGAAGGGCGACACCTTCAAGGGCGAGGTGCTGGTGCAACGTCACACCTCGAGCCCGGATGCCAATCCGCTGTTCGGCGGACCGAACCCGGTCGGCATCGGCGTCTCCGGTACGTTCACCGATACGCGGGCCACCATGAACGGGACGGCGCTGGTGGGCAAAGCCAGCCAGATTTTTGGCGCCACGCTGCACAAGCTGACCGATACGAATTAGTCGGGCCATCGAATAACCCGGGGGATTATCACGCCGTCCTGCGTGGTGCCGCTGTTGCAGCGTCGCCGGTGTTGGGTGTGCCGGTCGGCTCGATCAACAGAACATGAACCTCTTCCCTCGCAACGGGCCGATGCTCGACGCCCCTGGGCACGACATACATCTGTCCCGGCCCGAGCGTGATCGTTCGATCGCGCAGCTGAATATCCAGCGTACCCTTCAGGACGAGAAAGAAATCATCCGTGTCATCGTGCTTGTGCCAGACAAATTCACCTTGCACTTTCACAACCATGACGTCGCAATTGTTGAACTGCGCGACCGTGCGGGGCGACCAATGCTCGGAGAATGTCGACAGCTTTTCTGACAGATCAATTCCGCTGCTCATCGATCGTCCCCTGATTGCTACTCCGCCGCCATTTCCAGCGGCGCCGTGCGCGGCAGGATCATCTGGATCCGCGTGCCGCCGCCGGGCTCTGAGTCGAGGTCGAGCCTTCCGCCGAGACGATTGGTCACGATGCTGTAAACGATGTGCAGGCCAAGTCCGGTACCGCCCTGATCGCGCCGTGTGGTGAAGAACGGATCGAACGCGCGGCGGCGAACATCGATGCTCATGCCGCATCCATTGTCGGAAAACAGAATCTCGACATTGTCCTTGCCGGACTCGCGCACCTGGATGTCGACGGTGCCCGGCTTGCCGTCCGGGAACGCATGCGCCACCGAATTGAGGAACAGGTTGGTCAGCACCTGTCCGTAGGGACCGGGGTAGCTCTTCATCATCAGATTGGGCTGGCAATCGACGTTGAGGGTCAGATTGTGTTTGCGCAGGCCCGGCCGCAGGCTCATCACCACCTGCTCGGTGAGATCGCCGAGGTCGAAGCTGCGCTGATCGGAATAGTTGCGGTCGGCGGCGACCTGCTTGAACGACTGGATCAGTTCGGCGGCGCGGTTCAGATTGGCGACGAGTTGCGATGACGCGTCGCGGCTGGTCTCGAGAAATTCGGTCAGGCTGGAGCGCCGCAGCTCGCCGCGCGCCACCTCGGCGGTGAAATTCACCGTCTTGCGTTCCAGCGCGGAGGCCACCGTCAAGCTGATGCCGACGGGATTGTTGACCTCATGGGCCACGCCGGCCACCAGCCGACCGAGCGCTGCGAGTTTTTCGGCCTCGATCAGCGAATTCTGGGTCTCCCGCAAATTACGCAATGCGCCTTCGGCAGCGTCCTTGGCCTTGCGCACTTCGAGTTCGACGCGCTTGCGGTCGCCGATGTCGAGAGCGACGGTGACGATGTTTTCGATTTCGCCCGCCGCGTCCAGCAGCGGCAGCTTGTTGACCAGCCATTGCCGCATATTGCCGCCGGAGTCCTTGTACTCTTCCTCGTAGAAGCCGAGTTCGCTGCCGCCCGCCAGCACCCGCTTGTCATGCTCGTCGGTCTTGGCCGCACCATAGCGCGACATCAGATCGGCCGTGGTGCGACCGATGGCTTCCGCGGGCTCGATGCCAAAAATGCCGGCCATGTAGCGGTTCATCAGGAGGTAGCGGAGCTGCCTGTCCTTGACGTTGATCACCGCGGGCACGGTATCGATCACCTGTTGCAACAAGCGGCGACCTTCGGCGACGGCATCTTCGGCGCGCTTCTGGTCGGTGATGTCGCGAACCGTTCCCTCGTAGCGGACCAGTTCGCCATCCTCGTTGCGCACGGCGCTGGCGCTGTCGGAGAGCCACAGCACCGACCCGTCCCGCGCGCGCACCTGGTATTCGTACTCGCGGACCATGCCGTCGCGTTCCATCAGCCGCTCATATTCCACCCGCGCTTGCGGATCGACGTAGACGGAATCGGAAACGTCGCCGATGCCGCTGATCAGACCCTGCGGCGTGCCGTAGCCCATCATGCGCGCCAGTGCCGGGTTGGCGTTGAGCAGCGCACCGTCAGGCGTGGTGACGTAGATTCCGTCGACCGATGCCTCGAACAGCTTGCGATAGCTTTCCTCGGCGAGACGCTGTTCGGCCAACGCGCGAACCGCGGCCTCGCGCGCCGCGTCGGCATCGACCAGCGTCTGCCGGAACACTTCGGCGGCACGCGCGATATCGCCGATCTCGTTGTCGACATCGGTCTGCGGGATCGAGGTGTTCTTCTCGCCGCCGGCCACCTTACGGATCGAGGTTGCGATCGTTGCGAGCGGGCGCACGGTGCGCCGGACCACCAGCAGCGAGGCGAACAGCCCGATCAGCACGCCGGCGGTACCGAGCACGATGCTCTGCCATTTGGCTTCCGTCAGCGTCCGGGCAAAATCGCGGGACAGCACGTGACCGCGGCGCGCGCTGACCTCGCGCAGCAATTCGGTGACGCGCTGGATCAGGCGGCCCTCGGCACCCAGCACCTCCTTGTCGATATCGGATATCTGCCGCTCGCGGGTCGAGATATTGATAATCCCCAAGGCATAATCGTCGACAGCAGCGCGAAGATTTGGCTCCGTAATTGGCATCGAGCGCATGCTTTGCGCCGCAAGCTCAGCGGCGGACGGATTTCGCGCCACCAGAGCCGAGGCAATCTGGCTCTGGGCCTGAAACAGGGCCGATGAAATCAGTGGATCGGGGGTATTGGCGATCGCGGCATCGAACTTCTCGCGCAGCGGCGGCAGCGCGATGATGAGCTCGGCGCGACGGTTGATCAGCGCGGAAATGCGCTCGATCCCGCTGCGGTAGGTCGAAAGGCGTTCGGTGACGCCATCGATCATATCCTGCTGCTCGGGAGCCAGCTCCAGCCGGGTCTTCTTCAGGACCTCGCTGAGCGAGATCGTGGCCTCACCTACCTGAACCGACTGGGTGCCGGGGTCGGTGACGAAATCCCGCGCCGCCAGCCGCAACTCGTTCATGCGCCGGTCGATATCCTCGGCGAGGTCGCCGACGCTCTGGAGCCGCTGCAGCTCACCGAAGGTCGAATCGATGTGGCGGATGGCGATGACGCTAGCGGTGGAGGTGATGATGATCACCGCCAGCACCAGCATGAAACTGCCGAATGTCAGCTGGCCGATCGACAACGAAAACGATCGCGTCGTTGGCGAATTCGGCGGCAATTCAGAGGTCATGTTATCGAGGCCGGGCTCCAATCGGCGGCAATATACGACGTTATTCGGGCCGTGGGGAACATGCTGTGAGCGGTGGCCAAGCCGGCCAGACCGGTCCGGGTGGTGCGCCCGGTCGTCATTGTGGCGTCACACCGTCGGGTCCTGGCTGCCCCAATCCGGGATTTTGGCGCGGCGGTGGCGGACGAGGCGACAAAATGCCCGGGTTTTGTGTTCCCAAAGGCTTCGGCAGGCCGTCAGTCGGCGGTGATGCCGGCTTCCTTGACCACCTTGGCCCACACCGAAACGTCCGACTTGATGATATCGGCGAAGGCCCCGAGCGGCGCGCTTTTGGGCTCGCAGCCGGCCACGTCGAGCTTCTGCTGGACCTCCGCGGTCGCCAGCGCCGCCTCCAGCGCCTTGCTGATGCGCGCGACGACGGACTGCGGCGTGGCCGCGGGCGCCACAATGCCGAACCACGGCGTCACCTGCGCCTCGGCAAAGCCCTGCTCCGCCATGGTCGGGACCTCAGGGAAATATTTGGAGCGGCCGTCATTGATGGCGCCGATGATCCGGATCGCCCCGCTCTGCACCTGCGCCAGCGCCTGGTTGGCCGACAGGAAGGTCGAATTGATCAGGCCGCTGGCGATATCCGGCACCATCTGCGGATAGCCGCGATAGCCGATGCCGGTGACATCGATCCCGGCCAGCCGCTTGAACAGCTCGAAGCCGAGATGCCCGGTCGAACCCTTGCCGGGGTGGCTGTAGTTCAGCGTGCCGGGCTTTGACTTCGCGAGCGCGACATATTCGGCGACGGTCTTGACGGGCAGCGTGGTCGGCACGATGAAAAAATTCGGCGCGGCGCAGATCTGGCCGACGGGGATGAAATCGCGCACCGGATCCCAGCGCAGCTTGGCATCAAGCGCCGGGCTCGACGTGAAAAATGTCGTCACCAGCAGCCACGTGTAGCCATCAGGCGTCGCGCGCGCGACTTCCTCCGCGGCGATCGATCCGTTGGCGCCGGATTTGGATTCGACGACGATCGAACCTTTCCACTGCTCCTGCATATTGTGCGCGATGATACGCGCGAACACGTCGGCGACGCTGCCCGGCGAATAGGGAATGACGATGCGGATCGGCCGGGTCGGGAAATCCTGCGCCTGCCCCTGGTGTGGCGCAGCGAGGAATGCAAGCCACGCGCCGATGATCAGGCTGATGCGCCGAAATCTCATCTGAAGTGCCCTGCCCTGTTTTGCTTTTTGGCGGCGCCGGAAGTGCCGGGATTTGACCGGCAGGATGCCGACAATCCCCGACCGCAGCAAGGCCACGCGTTTTTCGTCAGGCGAACCACGCGCGGCGCCTTAGCTCTCGACTTGCTGCAAAGCCTTCAGCAGGTCGGACGGCATCATGCCGAACATGTCGCGAAACGCGCTGCTGAAATGCGCCGAACTGGCAAAGCCGGCGGCGTGAGCGGCTTCCGTCAGCGACGAACCTGCGCCGCAGGCGCGCACCGCCGCGCCCATCCGGTTCCAGATCCGGTAACGCCGCAACGGCACGCCGGTCTCGGCCTTGAACAGATGCAGAAATCGCGACGCCGACAGCCCCGCGCTCGCCGCCAGTTCTGTGAGCCGGTGTGCACGATGCGGCTCATCCCGCATCAGCCGCAGCGCCGCCGATATCCGCGCATTGGCTTTTGTGCCGGTGCCGACGCCCAGCAATTCGCCGAGCGACAACCGCCCGTCGCGCGCCGCGATGCGGTCTTCGGCAAGGCCGGTCATGATCTCGATGGCCGCTGCCTCGTCGCACAGATCAAACGCCACGCGCGATGTCGTATCCGTCATCCGCGCCAGCAATGCCTCGAGGTCGCGCCCCAATGGATCGACATAGAGGAACGCCATGCGCCCATGCCTGATGCGCAGGTGATGCAGGCTGTTGGGCAGTATCAATACGCTGCGGGCGGAACGATAGTCCGTCGCGGGGTCCATCGGGTCGCCGGCCACCTCAAGCGCCGCATCGAGGCCCACAGCAAGCACGGCGGTCGCATTGCGGTGCGGCGTCAATCCGAAGGCCGGGCCGAGATAGAGCACGAGGGCGCCCCACCCAAACAATTTCGCCTCGCCGATTGCGCTCATAGCCAGTTTCTGAAAGCCCGGATGGTCAGGCGAATTTAGGGTGCCGGGATCACAGAGGATCCAGCACGATGACAGATAAGCCTGACGCCGCCGACAACCAAGCCGCGATTGAGCGCACCCGCCAAGCCGTGACCCGTTACGCGCGTGCATGGCTTGGCGGCGACCGCCTCGCGCTCGCCGCCTGCTACCACGAGGATTTCACGCTGCATTATTTCGGCCGCAACCCGCTTGCCGGTGACCACAGCGGCAAGATGGCCGCGCTCGCGCTCCTGGCCGAGGTCACCCGCCGCACCAACCGGAAGCTGCTCGGCATCATCGACATCATGGCCGGGCCCGAACGCGGCGCGCTGCTGGTGCGGGAGCGTTTCGAGCGCGACGGCAAGGTAGCTGAATTCGAACGGCTGCTGGTCTATGCCGTGCGCGACGGCTTGCTGTGGGAATGCTGGGTCTGGGACCAGGATCAGGCGGCGGTCGACGCTTATCTCGCGTGAAATGCGCCTTACACTGCCGCGGGTTTCGCGCTCCTCGCCGGGATCGTCATCGCGGCGACGCCGACAACCACGCAGGCAAGTCCTATCCACACCGTCGGGCTTAATTGCTCGCCGAGGAAGATGACGCCGAACGCGACACCAATGGGCACGCGCAGATAGGCCTGCGCGGTGGCGCCGACTGATCCGAGCGTCTGGATCAGACGGAAATAGATGACGAACGCGAGCGCGGTGGAAAACACGGCGATCGCGAGCAGCGCCAGCAGCGAATTCATCGACGGCGCCAGTGTCCAGGGACGGTCGACAACGATACTGAGCGGGATCAGGATCGCGGAGCCGCAGAGCAGCGAACCCGCCGCCGGGGCCATCGGATCGAGGCCTTTGAAATTGCGGCCGAAGATCGCAGCGCCCGCGTAGCAGATCGCGGCAAGGACGCAGACGATCTGCGCGATCAGTTGCGTACCAAGCCCGCCCAGCGCCTGCACGCCGACGATCAGGCAGATGCCGGCCATGCCCGCGATGACGCCGATCAGCTTTCGTGATGTCACCGCCTCGTGACGGGTGACGGCGGCAGTCAGGATGAACGTGAATATCGGCGCGGTCGAATTGAGGATGGTGGCGACGCCGGCGTCGAGCTCCCGCGTGCCCCAGGCCACCATGGTCCACGGAATGACGCTGTTCATGCAGGCCTGGAACAGGAAGCGGCGCCAATTCGCGGCATCGGTCGGCAATTTCACCCCGCGCCAGCGCATGATGACCAGCAGCAGCAGCCCGGCGATCAGCGTACGGCCCGCGATCAGGGTGACCGGCGGAATCGTAGTCACGGCGACTTTCAGGAACGTGTAGGACGCGCCCCATGCCGTCGCGAGCAGGAGCAGCAACCCGAGCTCGCTGGTGATTTTTGCGTGTAGCGGTTGGCTCTCGCCCATGTCGGTGATTCCGGTCCTGATTCCGAGACCGGATCATACAGGCTGCGGGCTCTGAGATACTTCGTCGTGTATCGAAGTGTTCTAGCCGACCGAGCCGACCTCGAACACATCGCCGTCGTATCCGGCCTCGAGCGGGATACGGAGCTGACGGCCGCCGTTGTTTTTGGTCATGATCGGCGTCACCGTGACGACGGACTTGCCTCTGCTGTCATCGAGCGCGGTCTTCACGTTGTTCTGCTTGCCGAGCTTGATCAGGTTGCGCGTGGTCGGGAACGGCAGCTTGAAGCGGCCGGTCTCGCCGCCTTCGAGCGCCTCGCGCGGCGATACCCAGATCGAGTCGGTGGATTCCTTGCCGTCATGGGCGCCGACCTGTTCGGGCGGTGCGGCGGCGAGGAAGAACCAGGTATCAAAACGCTTCGGCATGCCTTCCGGCGTAATCCAGTGCGCATAGGGCACGAGTTCGTCGAGCGCCAGCACCATGCCGTTGTCGGTCAGCACCGTCAGGAAGCTGATCTTGCTGTCGCAAAGGTCAGCCCGGTGCGCGGTCTCGATCTCGCTGGCGCGTTTGGCGTCGACCAGCGTCTTCGATCCCTTCGGCCGCGCCAGCAGGATGCCGCTTTCCTCAAAGGTCTCGCGGATCGCGGCGATGCGGAAGCTGAGCGTGGCCTCGTCGAGCCCCTCGCCGCCCGAATACAGTTCAGGCGCCGCGATGATCTCCTTGTCGCCCTTGTCGACGCTGCCGCCGGGAAACACCAGC
>JACDAG010000582.1 GCA_013695565.1 Bradyrhizobium sp. | reverse complement strand
CGACCTCGATCCGAACCAGCACGTCAACAACGCGGTGTATGCCACCTATTTCGAAACCGGCCGCGTCACGCTGATGAAGGACCGCAGTTATGGGCTGATGCCGGATGGCGTCACCTGGATCATGGTGCGGCTCGACATGCATTTCCGCGCCGAGCTGCGCTGGCCCGGCACGATCGAGATGGGGCTTGGCGTCGTGAAGTTCGGCCGCACCTCCGTCACTTTCGATCAGGTGGTTTTTTCCGAAGGCACATGCGTTGCCTCGGCGCAATCGGTGTCGGTGCTGCTCGATGAAGCCACCCGCAACCCGACGCCGCTGACCGAGGAGATCCTCGGAAATTTCCAGCGCTGGCTTCGGCGCGGAATGGACGGGCGATAATGCGCGCGGCGCTGCTGGCGGTGCTGATCGTCGCTGCGACGATGCAGCCCGCCGCGGCGGATGGATACCATCGGGAGGATCTGCGCATTCCGATGGCGGCGGCGGGACCGGCCGGCCTCGAGGCGATGCTGGTGCGGCCATCGGGCAGCGGAATTTACCCATTGGCGCTGATCAGCCACGGCACGCCGCGCGAGCAAACCGCGCGGGCAACGATGTCGCCATATGGGTCTTACCGTCAGGCGATCGAATTCGCCCGGCGCGGTTTCGCGGCACTGGTCGTGATGCGGCGCAGTTACGGCGCCTCCGGCGGCCGAAATGCCGAGCGGAGCGGTCCCTGCGCCAACCGCGATTATCTGCGGTCGGGGCGGGCGTCCGCCGAAGATCTGGCGGCCGCGATCCAGGCCATGCAGGGCCGCAGCGACGTTTCCACCAACGGCATGATCGCGGTCGGCAGTTCGGCGGGCGGCTTTGCCAGCATCGCCCTCTCGGCGACAGCGCCGCCCGGCCTCGTCGCAGCGATCAGCTTCGCCGCCGGTCGTGGTTCGCGTGCCGATGACGATGTCTGCGACGAGGAGGCGCTGGTCCGTGCAATGGCGGCGTTCGGCCGGACGTCGCGAATTCCGATGCTGTGGATCTATGCGGAGAACGACAAGTTCTTTCGCCCTGACTCGCTCACCGGATGCACGCGGCATTCACCGGAGCCGGCGGCCGCGCCCAATTGATCGATGCCCCTGCGTTCGGCAATGACGGCCACACGCTGTTCTCGAGGGGCATTGCACTGTGGACCCCGATGGTCGATCATTTTCTGCGCGAGCAGAATCTGGGAACCCGGGAGCTTGCGGCAGCGCCGCTTCCGGCGACGCTTTCACCGCCGCCCCGATTGCGCGAAAAAGGCCGTTCAGCTTTTGCAGATTATTTGGCCGCGCGCCCGCACAAGGCGTTTGCGGTGTCGCCGACCGGCGGTTTTGGCTATCGCAGCGGGCAACGGTCGGCCGCCGCGGCCCAGGACGCAGCCCTTGCCGGATGCGCGAAATTTGCGACGGACTGCGCGGTTTATGCGATCAACGAGGAGCTGGTCGGAAAAGCGAGCGGATCGCGCTGAACGATCAGGCCGCGCCCGATTCTAGGCCTGCCGTTCCGGCGTCGAGACCACGAGACCGTCGAGTTCGTCCGAGACCTTGATCTGGCAGGACAGCCGCGAATTCGGCCGCACGTCGAAGCCGAAATCCAGCATGTCTTCTTCCATCGGCGTCGGCGCACCGACTTTCTCGCGCCAGGCTTCATCGACATAGACGTGGCAAGTCGCACAGGCGCAGGCCCCGCCGCATTCGGCTTCGATGCCCGGAACAGCGTTGCGGATCGCGGCTTCCATCACGGTCGCGCCGTTTTCGACTTCAATGGTACGTTTTTCGCCGGAATGGTCGACAAAGTGGATTTTGGCCATGATCGCTCGTGCTACCGGAATACGGAAGGTAAGGTCCCCGGCAGTCCCTATAACGGGTCGATCCGCACAGCGCTAGCGGTCGGGACGAAAACCTGAGGGGCTAGAGCCTTTTCCGTTCCGATGGAATCGGAACGGGGCTCTAGATTCTTGTTTCGACGCGTTTTCTTGACGCGAACCGGTGCCCACTTCGCTGGAAAACGCTCTAATTTGGCGGGGTTTTGGCGCGGCGCCAAATCGGCCGCTTCAGGAGCGGCGCAGGACCGCCTCGATCGCCGCGCGCGCCAGCGCTACGGCATCGCCGAGTTCGGCAAGCCGCCTGGATGGGTCGCTCCCATCCGCCAGCACTGCTTCCAGCCGGACGGCAGCTTCCGCCACATCGAAGGCCCCGATCGCGCGGGCCGAGCCCTTCAGCGTGTGGGCCAGTGCGCCGGCGTCTGCCGGCACGGTGGCAAGCGTGGCCATCAGCCTAGAAGACTGAGCCGCGAACATCGCCAGCAC
>JACDAG010000547.1 GCA_013695565.1 Bradyrhizobium sp. | reverse complement strand
GATCTGGCCGGCATCCGGTTTCAGCGCGCCCGTGATCAGGTTGAAGAACGTGCTCTTGCCCGCACCGTTGGGACCGATCACGGCGGTCAGTGAACCGTCCGCGAAATCGAGCGTCACGTTGTCGGTCGCCTTGACGCCGCCGAAGGATTTTGAAAGTCCGCGAATTTCCAGCATGGCTAGCCGCTCGCCTCCCGAAGTCCGCCATAGGTGCTCCATGACGTACCGGCCAGCCAGCCGCAATCGACCGGCAAATTGGCGCCCGTGATCGCGGACGCGGCATCGGAGGCCAGAAAGGCGACAACACGCCCGATTTCGGAAGGGTGGACAAGACGGCGCAGCGCTGCATTGGCCGTTAGCGAGGAGACATCCCGCTCGCCACGATCGATCGCGTTCTTCAGCGCCGGCGTCAGCGTATAGCCGGGAGATACCGCATTGACCCGCACGCCGGAGGGGCCCCACTCCGCCGCGAGGCATTCGGTGATCGCAATCACGGCCGCCTTGGCTGGCGCGTAGGCATGCAACGGCATCGAGCGCATGCCGGCGATCGAGGCGATATTGACGATGCTGCCGCGCCTGCGCGCGATCATGCGCCGGGCAAAGGCGAGGCACGCGACATAGGTGCCACGCTGGTCGACACGAACGACGTCGTCCCACGCCGACATCGGCAAATCGTGCGGCCGCACCGGCACCTGAATGATCCCGGCGCTGTTGACGAGTACATCGACCGGCCCGCATTCGCGCTCGATCGCTTCCGCGCAAGCCTCGACGCTGGTCTCGTCGCCGACATCGGCGACGTAGGCCCTGCCACCAAATTCCGCGGCGACCTCCCTGGCCTTCGCCACATCGCGATCGACCACCATGACGAGATCGCCGCTGCCGGCCAACTCCCGTGCGCAAGCCGCGCCAATGCCGCTGGCACCGCCCGTCACCACGCTGATGCGCGCTTTCGCGGCAGGGCTCATGGTGCACGCTCCCCGGAACGCTCGCGGCGTTGCACGTACCATTCGACCACGAAATCCATCAGACCTTTACGCAGGCCGATTGCGAAGAACAGAATCACGATGCCGAGTACGATGCCGTGATAATCGGTCACGCGGGTGACGGTATCGTTAAGGATCAGGAACAGCGCGGTGCCGACCATCGGCCCGAGGAATGTGGTCACGCCGCCGAGCATGTTGATGAAGATGCCCTCTCCTGAAATGGTCCAGTAGGAAAATTCCGGATAGGCTCCCGAGACAAACAGCGCCATGATGATGCCGCCGGTCGAGGCGAACAGCGCCGCGAGCACAAAGACCGTCAACTTGGCGCGCCAGACGTCGATGCCGATGAAGCTCGCCCGCGTGGCGTTGTCACGGATCATGCGCAGCGTGTAGCCGAACGGCGACTGCGCGATCTGATGCATCAGAAACAGTCCGATCACCAGCAGCGCACAGCTGACCACGTAGAGATGCAAATGGTTCGATAGATCGATGCCCAGAAATGGTGGCCGGGGAATGCCGCCGCGCAATCCCTGATCGCCGCCGGTCAGCGACACCCAGGACAGGATCGTCGAGTGGATCAACATCTGGAACGCCAGCGTCACGAAGGCGAAATAGATCTCCTTCAGCCGCACGCAAATGGCACCAATGACGAGGGCAACGGCAAACGTGATTGCCAGCGCGGCAACGAAAGCCACCGGGACGGGGACGCCGGTCTTCTGCATCATCAACCCGAAGCTGTAGGCGCCAAGGCCAAAGAACATGCCATGGCCGAACGAAGTCAGGCCGGTGTAGCCGACCAGAAGGTTGAGCGAGGTCGCAAACAGCCCATAGGCCGCACAGCGGATCACGAAGTCGAGCAAAAATTTGCTGCTGAAGATCATCGGCAACAGAGCAAGCACGACAAAGACCGCGAGCGCGATCAAGGCATCCCGATGGGGGCGCGGCTTTGCCTGGATATGGGAGACGTCGAGCACCTTGGCCGCCTGCTCCGCCTGCATTTCGGTCATGCGACCTCCTTGCCGAACAGACCGGTCGGCTTGGAGACCAGCACGATCACCATGAACAGGTACATCAGGCCTTCCGTGAACAGGGGAAAGCCGAGCGAACCGAACGAGCGGATCATGCCGATCAGGAGCGCGCCGATCAGCGCCCCCAGGATCGAGCCCATGCCGCCGATCACGGTGACGATGAAGGATTCGATCAGGACCGAAAATCCCATGCCCGGCGTCAGCGAGCGCACGGGTGCGGCCAGCGCGCCGGCCAGCCCCGCCAGCATGCCGCCGAGCGCGAACACGCCACCATAGATCAGGCCGGTGTTGATGCCGAGCGCGGACACCATGCCCGGATTATGCGCGGCCGCCCGGATCACCTTGCCGAGCCGGGTGCGGGAAAGACCGAGCCCGAGGATGACAGCGGCGACCAGCGCGACGCTGATCAGGAGCAGATAATAAGGCGGCACCACGCCACCGGCGATGAACAGCGGCATCACCTGGAACGCCGCCGGCATGCCCATCGACTTGAATTCCGGGCCCCAGATCATCCGCACGACGTCGTCGAAGATCAGCACGAAAGCATAGCAGACCAGAAGCTGCATCAGCACGTCGCGGCCGTAGACCCGGCTCATGAAGACGCGCTCGAAGGCGAGGCCGAGCAGCGCGGTGCCGGCCGCGCCACACAGCATCGCCAGCGCAAAGCTGCCGGTGAATTGATAGGCGGTCATCGCGAAATAAGCGCCGAACATATAGAAGGCGCCGTGGCTGAAATTCACGACCTTGAGCACGCCGAAAATCAACGTGAGCCCGACGGCAACGAGAAACAGCAACATCCCGATGATGAAGCCGCTGGTGGTCTGCGTCACCAGACAGGCGGAACTGGCGAGACAGCCGGTGAGCGCGTCGAGATCCAAGGGAAATATCCGTTACGGCGTGCCAGAGGATCGGCGCGCAGGGAACACTGAGGAAACACTGAGAAACACTGGGCGATGAGCGGAGACGGCTCACGCCATCTCCGCTTCTCGTCGATCGATCAGGTGTAGCCCTTGCTCTTCTTCCACTCGGCTTCGAGTTCGAAGATGGTCTTCCAGTCGCCCGGCTTGACCTCCGGCACATAGGGCTCTTGCGGGATCGTCGTTCCCCAGCCGATCGCATAGCCGACCAGGGTCTGGTCTTCTGCCCGCATCGTCACGGTGCCGTCGGCGCCGAATGGCGATTTGATCTTGAGCCCGCGCATGGCCTCCGCGAGCTTCTTGCCATCGGCGGAATTCGCTTTCTTCGCGGCTTCGGCGAGCAACATGACCGCGGTGGCGTTCTCCCACGACCAGTTGGTCGGATACTCGTTGAATTTTGCCTTGTAGGCATCGCCCCAGGCGGCGTTCTCGGCGGTCGCCGGATAGGTCTTGATGTAGCGGTTGCCGGAATGAATGCCCTTCGGCAGGTTCTTCACCACGGTCAGCGCGGTGTAGTCGGCCATGTTGACCGCAAACACTTCCATCTGGCTGAACATCGCGTAGATGTTGGCCTGGTCGATATACGATGTCAGATCGCCGCCCCACAGGCAGGAATACAGAGCCTGCGGCTTGGCTTGCAGGATTTTTGTCACC
>JACDAG010000516.1 GCA_013695565.1 Bradyrhizobium sp. | reverse complement strand
CCTGCATCCAGTGCGGATTGTGCGTGCGCGCATGCCGCGAGGTCCAGGTCAACGACGTCATCGGCATGGCCTACCGCAGCCATCAATCCAAGATCGTGTTCGACTTCGACGATCCGATGGGGGACTCGACCTGTGTTGCCTGCGGCGAATGCGTGCAGGCCTGCCCGACCGGCGCATTGATGCCGTCGGTGATGCTGGACGAGAACCAGACCCGCGTGACCTATGCGGACAAGAAGGTCGACTCGCTGTGTCCGTTCTGCGGCGTCGGCTGCCAGGTCACCTATCAGGTCAAGGACGAGAAGGTCATCTACGCCGAAGGCCGTGACGGCCCGGCCAACCACAACCGGCTCTGCGTCAAGGGCCGTTTTGGCTTTGACTACATCCATCACCCGCATCGCGTGACAAAGCCGCTGGTGCGGCTGCCGAACGCGAAGAAGGATGCCAACGACCAGGTCGATCCGGCCAATCCGTTCACGCATTTCCGCGAAGCATCCTGGGAAGAGGCGCTCGATATCGCCGCCAACGGCCTCGTGAAGATCCGCGACGAAAAGGGCGTCAAGGCGCTGGCCGGTTTTGGCTCGGCCAAAGGCTCGAACGAAGAGGCCTACCTGTTCCAGAAGCTGGTGCGCACCGGCTTCGGCTCGAACAATGTCGATCACTGCACGCGGCTGTGCCACGCCTCGTCGGTGGCGGCGCTGATGGAAGGCCTGAATTCCGGCGCGGTGTCGGCGCCGTTTGCCGCCGCCATGGACGCCGAAGTCATCATCGTGATCGGCGCCAACCCGACCGTGAACCATCCGGTGGCCGCGACCTACATCAAGAACGCGGCCAAGCGCGGCGCCAAGCTGATCGTGATGGACCCGCGGCGACAGTCGCTGTCGCGTCACGCCACCACGCATTTGCAATTCAAGCCCGGCAGCGACGTCGCGATGCTCAACGCGATGCTCCATACCATCATCACCGAGGGACTGACCGACCAGCAATACATCGCCGGCTATACCGAGGGCTTCGACGACCTCAAGGAACGCATCAAGGAATTCCCGCCCGAGAAGATGGAAGTGATCTGCGGCATCCCGGCCGAGACCTTGAAGGAGGTGGCGCGGCTGTATGCGCGCTCGCGCGCCTCGCTGATCTTCTGGGGCATGGGCATCAGCCAGCACATTCATGGCACCGACAATGCACGTTGCCTGATTGCGCTGGCGCTGACGACCGGCCAGATCGGCCGCCCCGGCACCGGGCTGCATCCGCTGCGCGGTCAGAACAACGTGCAGGGCGCCTCCGACGCCGGCCTGATCCCGATGTTTCTGCCGGACTACCAGCCGGTCAGCCGCACCGATCTGCGCGACCCGTTCGAGAAAATCTGGGGGCAGGAGATCGATCCGGTCCGTGGATTAACGGTCGTCGAGATCATAAACGCGATCCATGCCGGCGAAATCAACGGCATGTATATCGAGGGCGAAAACCCCGCGATGTCGGATCCCGATCTGCAGCATGCCCGCGAGGCATTGGCAAAGCTCGATCATCTGGTGGTGCAGGATCTGTTTGTTACCGAAACCGCGTTCCACGCCGACGTGATCCTGCCGGCATCGGCATTCGCGGAAAAGTCCGGCTCCTTCACCAATACCGACCGTCGGGTGCAGTTGGCGCGCGAAGTCATCAAGCCGCCCGGCGACGCGCGGCAGGATCTCTGGATCATCCAGGAAATCGGCAAGCGCATGGGCCTGCCGTGGAATTACAACGGTCCGGCGGATGTGTTCACCGAGATGACGCAACTGATGCCGTCGCTCAAGAACATCACCTGGGAGCGCCTGGTGCGCGAAGGTGCGGTGACCTATCCGGTCGACGATCCGGACCAGCCCGGCAATGAGATCATCTTCACCACGGGTTTCCCGACCGCAAGCGGTCGCGGCAAGATCGTGCCGGCGCAGGTGATCGCGCCCGACGAGGTACCCGACGACGAATATCCGATGGTGCTATCGACCGGCCGCGTGCTCGAACACTGGCACACCGGTTCGATGACCCGCCGCTCCAGCGTGCTCGACCAGATCGAGCCCGAGGCGGTGGCGTTCATGTCGCCGAAGGATATGCGGCGGCTGAGCGTATGGCCCGGGGATTTCATCAAGCTGGAAACCCGCCGCGGCGCGGTCGAGGTCAAGGTGCGCTCCGATCGCGACGTGCCGGAAAATATGGTGTTCATGCCGTTCTGCTATGCGGAAGCGGCGGCGAACCTCCTGACCAACCCGGCGCTCGATCCGTTCGGCAAGATCCCCGAGTTCAAGTTCTGCGCCGTGCGCGCCGAAAAGGCCGAGTTGCGTAGCGCGGCGGAGTAGGCCTAGAGCCTTTTCCGTTCCGATTGCATCGGAACGGGGCTCTAGATTCTTGGTTTGACGCGTTTTCTTGACGCGAACCGGTGTCCACTTCGCTGGAAAACGCTCCAGGACGCACCCGACGCGGGCGTGCCGAGGCTCAGTTGGGGCCGCTCGCAGCCGCGGCCTGCTGCATGGTCTTGTTTTCCGCGACAATACCTTCCAGTCGCGCAATATTTTCCAGCAGGCGCTGACTGGTCAGGACCAGGAAGTAATAGCCGAATTGCGGGTTCTGAAAGTAGATCTCGAGCAGCTTGTCATAAGTGATGGTCAGCACATGACCATCCTCGATGCATTCGATCGTCGCCGTGCGCCGGTTATCGGGCGTGAGGAAGCCAAATTCGCCCATCAGGCGTCCCGGCGGAAGTTCGACGCTGATTTCCTTCACCAGGAATTTTCCGGTCACCGTCAGCAGCATCTCATGGGCTGCATCGTCCTTTTTGAACAGAATATCGCCCTTACGATATTTGCGCTCGCTCATGAACGGCTTGAGCCATTCCAGCGAGGTATCGCCCTTCGTTGCGCTGCGGGCCTTCTTCACGAGAACCAGCATTTGACGGAGTCGATACGCATTGATGGGAACCATCAGGAGATACAACAGGAAGGTCGTGATGGATGCCGTGAGCGCGCCAAAGACGGCGAAAAAAGCGCAACCGATCATGTTCGCAACACGCAGCGGCACCATGGTCTGAGTCAGCAAGGTGGCGACAAAGAAGATCGCACCGACCAGGGCGAACATGTTCGCCAGCGTGATGTTGTGGAGAAAAATCTCCAGCAGGCGATTGAACAGCGCGTCGTAAGTGAGGTTGTTGGGGTCGAGGCCCAGTTGGACCAGGATCTTTGCGATTCTGAGATTGTCCGCGGCCGCGTCGAGAATTCGATCAAATATTGTCACTGGTCTGCACCGCTACACTTTTTCCTGCCCTCGAAAGGCGTCTCGAAGCGCTTCTTACGCCGCACAACAGAATTGCCAATGGAGTGCTGGAATCCCAAAGAAAATTCGATCGCGCCACAGTTCATGGTCGCTATGCGCGCAAGAATATGGCCGATCTCTTACGATTGTACCGCTTCAAAACCCTGCAGGGAAGCGTGCCAGGCGGTAGCTGTCATAAATAACCAAATAGGGCCGCGACGCGCCGTGCGCGCCGCGTTGCCGAAGGGATGGGCTTACAGCCATCCGGCACGCCGGAAGCGCCAGAACAGCCCCGCGCACACGATCAGGATCGTGCCGATAATGGTGAAGTAGCCATACTCCCATTCCAATTCCGGCATGTGCTTGAAGTTCATGCCATAGATGCCGGCGATCGCGGTCGGGACCGCGATGATGGCAAGCCATGAGGCGAGTTTCTTGGAGACGGCGGTTTCCTGGGCCTGGCCGACCAGCAGGCTCGCCTCAAAAGCAAAGGCGAGCACTTCGCGGAGCGAATCAATCTGCTCCTGAACCGTGCGGACGTGGTCCGTGACGTCCCGGAACAGGGGCTGCATGGTGGGCCGAATCATCGGCAGATTGTCATGCTCGAGCCGGCGGCAGACCTCCACCAGCGGCCCGACCGCGTTGCGCAGGCGCAACAGATCGCGCCGCAACAGATAGAGCCGCTCGATCTGCGCCCGCGTCATCGCGCTCGCCAGCACCTGCTCCTCCATCGCTTCAACTTCTTCCTGGATGGTTTCGAGCACCGGCGAGTAGTTATCGACGATGAAATCGAGGATGGCGTAGAGGATATAATCCTCGCCGCGGGCCAGCGCCCGCGGGCAGCTTTCGCAGCGTGCACGCACCGGCGCATAGGACGTCGAGGCGCCGTGGCGGACCGAGACCAGATAGCCTTCACCGACGAACAGATGGGTTTCGCCGAAGGCGATGCTGTCGCCCACGAGCTGCGCGGTGCGCGCCACGATGAACAGGCCTTCCCCATATTGCTCGATCTTCGGCCGCTGGTGGGCGTGGTCGGCGTCTTCGATGGCGAGATCGTGCAGCTGGAACTGCTGCTGCACGCTGGTCAGGATCGTCATGTCCGGTTCGTGCAGCCCGATCCAGACCACGTGGCCGGGCTTGCTGCGCCAGCTCGCGGCTTCTTCAATGGTGATGTTGGCGACACGCCGGCCATCGACATAGGCGCCGGCGGCGACGATCCCCTCGGAAGCCGCGGGATCGTTCGCGATGTCCGCTGGCGGAGCTATGTTCATGGTTTCCATCCCTCAATGCTTGCGGCCGAAACCTGTTCCGACGCAGTGTTTGCGGCAAGGCTAGCATCAGGGAATTTGCGGTCAAATGCACCCCGCCATCGGGGCCGAGGGCGCGACAGCCTGAGCTGTCAGCCGAAATTGTCGCTGCAAACGGGTTCATAGAGTTGGTGTGCGACCAGCCGTACGGCCGGGACGCTGGGCCGTCGCAAAGACGCGCTGATGTGCTGGGCCTCGACGAAGGCGCTCAGGATCGCCAGCGCCAGATCGGCGTGCCGGCCCTCCGCCGATTGATCGAGCCAGTCCGGCAGCTCGCGCTCGCGCGACAGCGCACAATGCCATTCGCCCTCGTCATAGGCGATCCGGCGGAGCTGCCATTGCGGCAATTCCAGATCGATCAGCGCCAGTGCCGCATCGGTCCAGGCGCCGGACTCGATCAGCCGCTCGATGCGGGCGGTCTTGCCGCTCTGGCCGGTGGACGGAAAGCGCCGGCAGGTCTGGCTGACGATGTCGGACAGGAATTCGGCCGTGACGGCATAGGCATTGCGCAGCCGATCGCCGGGTTCAGCGGGGTTTTGGGTTTCTGCAAGAAACGACATGGCGTGATCTCACTTGTGGCGCAGCTGACACCGCAGCTGCACTCTAAAGGTGGCCAAAACGTCATTTGAAAACGAGAGGAGGTGAGGGGCGGAGATATAGGGATTTCATAAGTGCGTCTTCGCGCCACCTTCTCCCGCAAGGGGAGAAGGAAAAAGGGCGGGCACTTATGAGATTCCTATAACGTCGCCATGGTCCCCATCTCGAAAACCTATGCGCCCGGTGGCACTTCAGCCATCCAGAGCGAGCCGTCCGTACGGCCCGCGGTTCACCTCGCACAGGAACATCCCATGCTGGACATTGTCATGCTGGCGCTTGGCGCAGGCTTCTTCCTGGCGGGCATCGGCTACGCCTATGCCTGCGAACGGTTGTGAGGGTAGGGCCATGATATCAGATTATTCGCTTGCCGGCCTCGTGTCGCTGGGCCTGCTGTTCTACCTGACCTACGCGCTGCTGCGGCCGGAACGCTTCTGAGGGCGCCATGATCACGCTGATCGAAGTCGTGCTGGCGTTTGTCGTCACCTCGGCGCTGCTGATCGCGCTCATCCACCTGCTATTGCCCGCTAAGAGATCCTGAAGGGTTTTCGATAATGACCGTCATCGGCTGGATTCAAATTCTCGCTTACTGCGCCATCGTGGTCGCGCTGGTCAAACCGCTCGGCTGGTATATGACCCGCGTCTTCAACGGCGAGTCCACCTTCCTGTCGCCGGCGCTGCGCCCGGTCGAGCGCGGGCTCTACTGGATCGGCGGCGTCGACGAGAAGCGCGAGCATCATTGGCTGACCTATGCGGTCGCGATGCTGCTGTTCCATGTCGGCGGCTTCCTGATCATTTATGGGCTGATGCGGTTGCAGGCAGTGCTGCCGTTCAACCCGCAGGATCAGTCCGCAGTCGCTGAGGACCTGTCGTTCAACACCGCCATCTCCTTCATCACCAACACCAACTGGCAGAACTACGGTGGCGAAAGCACGCTGTCCTATCTGGTGCAGATGCTGGGCTTGACGCACCAGAACTTCCTGTCGGCGGCGACCGGCATTGCGTTGGCGGTGGCGATGATCCGCGGCTTCTCGCGTTCCTCGGTGCGCACCATCGGCAATTTCTGGGTCGACGTGACGCGCTGCACGCTTTACGTGCTGCTGCCGATCTGCATGGTTTACACGCTGTTCCTGGTCTGGCAGGGCATGCCGCAGACGCTGGGCGCTTACGTCGAGGCCACGACGCTGGAAGGCGCCAAGCAGACCATTGCGGTCGGCCCGGTGGCGTCGCAGGTCGCGATCAAGATGCTCGGCACCAATGGCGGCGGCTTCTTCAACGCCAATGCCGCGCATCCCTTCGAGAATCCGACCGCACTGTCGAACTTCGTGCAGATGCTCTCGATCTTCGCGCTCGGTGCCGCGCTCACCAACGTGTTCGGCCGCATGGTTGGTAACCAGCGCCAGGGGTGGGCGATCATCGCCGTGATGGGCGTGCTGTTCCTGTCGGGCGTCGCCATCACCTATTGGGCCGAAGCCAACGGCACCAGCGGCCTGAGCGCGCTCGGGCTCACCGGCGGCAACATGGAAGGCAAGGAAGTCCGCCTCGGCATCGTCGCCTCCAGCCTGTTCGCGGTGGTCACCACGGCGGCCTCCTGCGGCGCGGTCAATGCCATGCATGACAGCTTTACGGCCTTGGGCGGCATGATCCCGCTGATCAACATGCAGCTCGGCGAAATCATCATCGGCGGCGTCGGCGCCGGCCTCTACGGCATGCTGCTGTTCGTGGTGCTGGCGATCTTCGTCGCCGGCCTGATGGTCGGCCGTACGCCTGAGTATGTCGGCAAGAAGATCGAGGCGCGCGAGGTCAAGATGGCGATGCTTGCGATCCTGGTGCTGCCGTTGATGTATCTCGGCTGGACGGCCGTGGCCGTGGTGTTTCCGCCGTCGGTCGCGTCGATGGCCAATGCCGGGCCGCATGGCTTTACTGAAGTGCTTTATGCCTTCACCTCGGCGACCGGTAACAACGGCTCGGCGTTCGGCGGCCTCACCGGCAACACCTTGTTCTACAATCTGACGCTGGCGAGTTCGATGTTCGTCGGCCGCTTCTTCATGATCGTGCCGGCGATGGCGCTGGCCGGTTCGCTCGCCGCCAAGAAGTCGATCCCGCCCTCGGCCGGCACGTTGCCGACCACTGGCGGCCTGTTCGTCGGCCTCGTCGTCGGCGTGATCCTGATCATCGGCGGTCTGACTTTCTTCCCGGCGCTGGCGCTCGGCCCGATTGTCGAGCATCTCGCGATGAACGCCAACAATCTGTTCTGATCGATCCCTCTTCGGAGTTTAAGTCCATGGAAGCCACAAGACTGCAGAAAAAAGTGACGGCCTCGGCGATGCTGGACCCGAAGATCCTGATGCCCGCGATCAAATCGGCCTTCGTCAAGCTCGATCCGCGGCTGATGATCAAGAGCCATGTCATGTTCGTGGTCGAGATCGTGGCGGCGTTGACGTCAGTGATTTTCGTCCGCGACCTCGTCACCGGTGGCGCCAACCTCGGATTCACGTTCCAGATCATCCTCTGGCTGTGGTTCACGGTGCTGTTCGCCAATTTCGCCGAAGCCGTCGCCGAAGGCCGCGGCAAGGCGCAGGCTGAATCGCTGAAGAAAACCCGTACCGAAAGCCAGGCCAAGCTGCTGACCGGTTCGGACAAGACCTTTCGGCTGGTGCCCGGCACCGCGCTCAAGGTCGGCGATATCGTTCTGGTCGAAGCCGGCGACAATATCCCGTCCGACGGCGAAGTGATCGAGGGCGTCGCTTCCGTCAACGAGGCCGCGATAACCGGCGAATCCGCGCCTGTCATCCGTGAATCCGGCGGCGACCGTTCGGCGGTGACGGGCGGCACGCAGGTATTGTCGGACTGGATCCGCGTCCGCATCACCGCGGCGCAGGGCTCGACCTTCATCGACCGCATGATCCGCCTGGTGGAAGGCGCCGAACGGCAGAAGACGCCGAACGAGATCGCGCTCAACATCCTGCTTGCGGGCCTCACCATCATCTTCGTGTTCGCGACCGTGACGATTCCGAGCTATGCCGCCTATGCCGGCGGCTCGATTTCCGTGGTCGTGCTGGTGGCGCTGTTCGTGACACTGATCCCGACCACCATCGGCGCGCTGCTGTCGGCGATTGGAATTGCCGGCATGGACCGGCTGGTACGCCGCAACGTGCTGGCGCTCTCGGGGCGAGCGGTCGAAGCGGCCGGTGACTGCTCGACGCTCCTCCTCGACAAGACCGGCACGATCACGCTCGGCAACCGGCAGGCCGCGGAGTTCCTGCCGCTCGTCGGTGTGAGCGAGGCGGAGCTCGCCGATGCTGCGCAGCTCTCGAGTCTGGCCGACGAGACTCCGGAGGGCCGCTCGATCGTG
>JACDAG010000503.1 GCA_013695565.1 Bradyrhizobium sp. | reverse complement strand
GGCCGACGCATTCCAGCAACCGCTTCAGCTCTTCCGTCATCTCGCGTCGCGCCAGCGGATCCGGCGAATCGGCCGCCACTTCCATCGCGGTCGGCTCCTCCTCGATCGAAACCTCGCTCTTCTTGCGCACGACATCGATCGCCCGGTTGCGCGCGATCGACGCCATCCACGTAATCGGTGAAGCGAGCGCCGGATTGAACTGCCCGGCGCTGTTCCAGATCTTGACGTAAGCCTCCTGAATGACCTCCTCGGCAAGATCCTGTCGCCGCAAGATACGGAGAACGACACCGAAGAGTTTCGCGCGCGTGGCGGCGTAAAGCCGCTCAAAAGCGGCCTCATCCCCCTTCGCAACCGCGGCAATCAGCCAGACCAGTTCTGCTGGCGTCAGCATTCAGCGTCCCCCAAATCGCGAACCCCCATCGCGCTTTACGCCGGAGGTATCGAGAACCCTCCTAGCATACCTTGCGGCAAACCAGCCACCAAGACGCCTGTCTGTGGACATTATCAAAGAAAAACCCGGACCTCGCGGCCCGGGCTTTTCGACGATCGGATGGAAGAGGCTAAGACGTCAGGCGATGGCGCCGAGACGGGCGCGCATCAACCCGATGGAGTCCATATCGGCCTGCTCGCGGGCGTTCTCCTCGGCGCGTTCGCGCGCCTGGTCACGCTCGTCGAGCAATTCGACCTTCTTGAGTTCTTCGAAGGCTTCGCTCAGCAGGCTCTTGGCATCCTCGAGCTGGATGCGGAGTTCGTCGGCCGAACGGGTCAGGTTCTCGCGCCGCTGGATCGCCGCCTTGGCATAGGTCGGATAGGCGAAGTGGGAGGGATCGTTGATCCCGGCCCGGTCCTGTTCGGTCTGGATTTCGCGCTCGAGATCGACCGACATGCGCTGGAAATCAGCGATCATGCCTTCGATCTGGGTAACCCGTCGGCGCTTTTCATCGACCTGGAACTTCTTCAGGCGGATCAGCGTTTCACGTGACTTCATCGACTCATACTCCCCAGAAGTCCCAATCTGAACGCGGGACAAAGCCGGCTTCCCCCGGGGGCCCCGCCAGCATGACTATTCGTGGCCGGGATGATGGCCTGACAAAGTTAGCGTTCCGTTTCCAAATTAGTCAGGATCTGCGCCAATTGCTGGTAGCCGTCGGCCAGGCTTGCTTTTTCGCCCTTGTCCTGCCGAAGGAACCCTTCCAGCGGCTCATGCAGCCGTATCGCCTCGTCAACCTCGGCGCTCGACCCCGCCCGGTAGGCCCCGAGCCGGATCAGTTCCTCCATATCGGCGTAGGTCGCCATCACCTGACGTCCCCGCATGATCACGGGCAGATAGGCCTGATCGGCCGATTTCGGCATGGTCCGGGAGACCGATTTGAGGACGTTGATCGCGGGAAAACGCCCGCGCTCGGCGATCGAGCGCTGCATCACGACGTGGCCGTCCAGGATGCCGCGCACGGCGTCGGCGATCGGCTCATTATGGTCGTCGCCATCGACCAGCACGGTGAAGATGCCTGTGATGGTGCCGGCGCTGGTGCCGGGCCCGGCCCGCTCCAGAAGCTTCGGCAATTCGGTGAACACCGTCGGCGTGTAGCCCTTAGCGGTCGGTGGTTCGCCCGCCGACAGCCCGATCTCGCGCTGCGCCATCGCAAAGCGCGTCACCGAATCCATCAGGCACAGCACATCCTTGCCTTCATCGCGAAAATATTCGGAAATCGCCAGCGTCAGATACGCCGCTTGCCGCCGCATCAATGCCGGCTCATCGGAGGTCGCCACCACCACCACCGAGCGCGCCAGGCCCTCGTCGCCGAGGTCGTCCTGCAAAAACTCCTGCACCTCGCGGCCACGTTCGCCGATCAGCCCGATGACCGTGATATCCGCGTCGACATTACGTGCCAGCATCGACAGCAGCACCGATTTGCCGACGCCGGAGCCGGCGAAGATGCCGAGCCGCTGGCCCCGGCAGCAGGTCAGGAACGTATTCAGGGCGCGGACGCCAAGATCGAGCGGGGCGCCGACCCGTTGCCGCGAATGTGCCGGCGGCGGCGAGTTCCGATACGGCATCGGCGACGGTCCCTGCGTCAACGGCCCCTTGCCGTCGATCGGTTCCCCCATCGCATTGAGCACGCGGCCGAGCCAGGACGACGACGGCCGCACCTGACCCGCCGCATTGGCGATCACGGCGCGGCAGCCGCGCCTGACGCCGTCGAGGCCGGCGAACGGCATCACGACGGCATTATTTCCGGAGAAGCCGATCACCTCGGCCGGGATGAAGCGGTTGCCGCCGGTCTCGATCACGATCCGGGCGCCGACCGACATCGCGTGAATCGGTCCCGCGATCTCGACCATCAGCCCGCGCACGCCGACGACACGGCCATATATATTGACGCCGTCGACGTCGCCGATCTGTTCCGCGAGCGCCTTCATTGCGAAAACCTTAAGTTTCCGCGCTTTTGAAGGGAGCGCTTAACCTCGTGTTTACCCGCATCGTTAATCATTGCGTCACTGTCTTTGGTGACTGAGAGCGCTTGCCCATCAGAAGAAGGGTGAGTCGCGGGAGTCGGTTAGGCCCGTCTCTTAATGTGGAACCTGAACGAGAAAAACTGCTTCGACGCAATATCTTAGGGCGATTCGATAAAAATTGCACGGTTAGAGCTTGCGAACACGAATCAGTATTTGTTAACCATATGTGGTCAGGATCCGAATCAGTTGTTCAAAGGCGTTTTGAGTGCCGCAAGTGCGGCCGACCTGACGCCCGGAGCGGCGACTATAGGGGACTGGCATGCGCGTTTTGCTGATAGAAGATGACAGCGCCGTCGCGCAGTCGATCGAGCTGATGCTTAAATCCGAGAGTTTTAACGTCTATACGACGGATCTCGGGGAAGAAGGCGTCGATCTCGGTAAGTTGTACGATTACGACATTATCCTTCTCGACCTCAATCTGCCCGACATGTCCGGTTACGACGTGCTGAAGCAGCTTCGGGTGTCGAAGATCAAGACCCCCATTCTGATCCTCTCCGGCCTCGCCGGCATCGAGGACAAGGTCAAGGGCCTCGGCGTCGGTGCCGACGACTACATGACCAAGCCCTTCCACAAGGACGAACTGGTCGCCCGCATCCACGCGATCGTGCGCCGTTCCAAAGGCCACGCCCAATCGGTGATCCAGACCGGCGATCTCGTGGTCAATCTCGACACCAAGACGGTCGAGGTCGGTGGCCAGCGCGTCCACCTGACGGGCAAGGAATACCAGATGCTGGAGCTGCTCTCGCTCCGCAAGGGTACCACCCTCACCAAGGAAATGTTCCTCAATCACCTCTATGGCGGCATGGACGAGCCCGAGCTGAAGATCATCGACGTCTTCATCTGCAAGCTGCGCAAGAAGCTGGCGAATGCTTCCGAAGGCCGCAATTTCATCGAGACCGTGTGGGGCCGCGGCTACGTGCTGCGCGAGCCGCATGAGGTCGAAGAGCGCATTCCCGCCTGATCCCAGGGTTTACGGCGAGCCGCAAGGCTCACTCCTCCCGACTGGACCCCGCCGCAAATGGCGGGGTTTTTGTTTTCAGCCGTCTCCCCCGCGACAAATTCGCTTCCCCCGGATTGAAACCGGTTCCACGGTGTCTTCGTACCTGACGGAATCGTCAAACGAGGGGGAAAGTCATGAAAAGCATCAGGCTGCTTGCTGCAATTGCGCTCGGATCGGCATCGGGCGCGCTAATCGGCTATTCGGCGCTCGCCGGCGGCGACAGAATCGCCTTCCCGGAGAATTTCGACAAGGACACGCTCTACGCCACGGTCAGCCGTCACGACAACAAGCAGTATCGCGAGCTCTATGCGACGCCGGCGGCGGTCGATGCGGTACGCAAGGGGCAGCCGATCCCGAGCGGCACGGTGCTGACGCTGGTTCAATACAAGGCGCAGCTAGATGCGGCCGGCCAGCCTCTCAAGGATGCCAACGGCGGTTTCCAGAAGGGGGACCTCGTCGCCTACACCGTGATGGAAAAGCGCGACGGCTGGGGCACCGAATACAAGGACGACATTCGGAACGGCGAATGGGAGTATCAGGCGTTTGGGCCGGACAAGAAGGTCAACGACAAGGCCAATTTGCCGGCCTGCTTCACCTGCCACAAGCCACATGCCGGGCAGGATTTTGTGATTTCACTGGCCGGCCTGAAAGGCACGCCCGATGGCGCCATGGCCAAGCCCGCGTCAGGTCCCGGCGTCGTCTCGATCTCCGACTTCAAATTCGGGCCGGAGACTGTCGTCGTCAGCAAGGGCCAGACCATCAGTTGGCACAACACCGATTCCTCGCCGCACCAGGTCACGATCACCGGCGCCAAAGCACAGCGCTCGTCCATCGCGCTGAAAGGCCAGACCACCCGGCTGACCCTCGCCGACGCCGGAATCTACGATTACATCTGCGGCCTGCACCCGGCGATGAAGGGCAAGATCGAGGTCAAGGAATAGCGGTCGCGTGTGGCGCCGCGGCTACGTGCTGCGCGAGCCGCACGAGCAGGAAGACGCAATTCCCGCCTGATCCGGGTTTACCCCGAGCCAGAAGGCTCACTCCCCCGGCTGGACCCCGCCGCAAATGGCGGAGTTTTTGTTTGAGGGTTCCCGGCCTTGACCTGCGTCTCTCTCATTCCGCGCGGGGCGTCAGCCGGATCGATGGAAGCCTGAGGGCGGCGCACAGCCCGCCAATTTCGGCTGTCCGCAGGTCGATATCGCCGCCATAGAGTTCAACGAGATCGGCGACAACCGACAAGCCGATGCCGGAGCCCGCAACTGTTTCGTCGAGCTTGCGACCGCGCTCCAAGGCTCGCAGGCGCTCGTACGCCGGCAAACCCGGCCCGTCATCCTCGATATAAATATCCAGACTCTCGGCCGAGTGACAAACCACAATCACGACGATACCGCGCGCCCATTTGCAGGCGTTCTCAACGAGATTTCCGATCATTTCTTCAAAGTCCTCCCGCTCGCCCAGAAAGACCGCACCGTCGTCCACCGAAGCCGTAATGCTCAAGCCGCGGTCGCGGTAGCCGCGCTCCATCACCAGCACGATGTCGTCGATCACCGGAGTCACCGGTACGCGATCGGATGCCAGCCGGGCCTTGCCGGCGAACCGCGCTCGCTTGAGATGATGGTCGATCTGACGGCGGATCGTAGCGACGCCATATCCGATCTCACCGTCCTGCTCCGCGCCCCGCATCTCGTTGCGGGCGGAAATGAGGCTGAGGGGCGTCTTGATGGCATGGGCAAGATTGCCTGCATGCGCGCGGGCACGCCCGACGACGATCTCGACCTGTTCGATGAGGTCGTTGACGCTCGACGTGAGAGGGTTCAATTCCCGGTAATCCGACGGCTCCAGTCGCGTAATTTCGCCACGCGAGGCACGCTCGATATCCTGCGCCAGCACCCGCAGCGGCCCCAAGCCTGACCCGATCTCAACGATCAGCAATCCGCTCAAGATCACAGCAACGACCGCGAGGCCGAGCAGCAACCAGCGCATCGACAGCCAGACCTCGCGCCCAATGTCACGGGCCGGTCCCGCCACCACGATATCGAGCGTGATCGCGCCATCACGCAGCGGCACCACCCGGTGTCTGAGACGGAGATCCTCACCGGAGGGACCGCTCGCCGGTAACGTCAGCGAAAGCGGCTGTTCGCTGGGCGCGGCCTCGGGGACGACCGGAAGTTCGCCAAGGCGCAGCGAACGTGAGCGGGCCAGTGTGACGCCGCCCTTTGCGATGCGCCAGTACCAGCTCGAGTTCGGACGGTTGTAGGCGGGGTCTTCTGGCTCCCGCGACAACGACAATATCCTGTCTTCGCCGAAATCCACCGCTAGCGCGAGTTCGCCGAGCGCATTTGCCAGCCGCGTATCGAAATCGCGCGTCGCCGCATCGGATACGATCCGCCACGTCAGAGCTGCGATGAGCAGGAAGCCTGCCGCAACCGACGCCACAACGACTACGATGATACGACGCCTTAGTGATCGCATGTCACGCAGTCTCGTCTGTCAAGCGATAACTTTCGCCGCGCGACGTCTCGATACGTTTGCGGCCGAACTTCTTGCGCAGACGACTGACAATGACCTCCAGGCTGTTGAAGTCACGGTCTTGATCGTGCTCGTAGATGTGTTCGCTTAGTTCGGTTCGCGAAACAGTGCGCCGGGGATGCAGCATCAAATAGGTCAGCACGCGGCGTTCAAGAGCCGTAAGCCTGACCGGCATTTCATCGAGCGTGGCTAGCCCGGTCGTCGTGTCGAGCGCTATCGGGCCAATTCGGATTACTGGCTGGGCATGCCCCGCGGCGCGGCGCACCAGCGCCTGAACGCGAAGCAGAAGCTCCTCGAGCTGAAACGGCTTGGTAAGATAATCGTCGGCGCCGGCGCGAAATCCCGCAGCCTTGTCGGCAAAGCGATCACGAGCGGTCAGAACAAGAACAGCTGTATTCACGCTCCGGCCGCGCAAGGTTTTGAGAACCGATAACCCGTCCATCCCGGGCAGGCCAAGATCGAGGACGATCGCATCGTAGGGCTCGGTCTCTGCCAGATGCAGCGCGTCGATACCCTCTGAGGCCAGATCGATAGCCATGCCGGAATCTCGCAGGAATCGAGCGACTTCCGTGGCTAACCTAACCTCATCTTCCACAAGAAGAATTCGCATGGTGAGTTCCCTGCCGAAACGCCGGCGATGTCGCAAGGTTTCCAGCCGAAATTGGCCGCGGTGTACTTTCTGTCAGTCGAAACTGAACCGAGTTTGAACGGCATGCATTGGTCCCGGTTCAAGCGGGAAGACTAGGCTGCACCGGCATCACATCATGACCATCCGGGAGACTTAAATGAAAGCAAATCTCAAACAGGTGAGGCTGCTCGCAACAGCCGTTGCGGGCTGCGCCATTCTCGCCACTGCCGCAATGGCTCAAGTTGCGATCGACCAGATTCGTGCCGAAGGCATCAGCATCAAGGGTACTGTCGCGGATATCTTCGGCGATAAATTCGTGCTGGAGGACAAGACCGGGCGCATTCTCGTGCAGACCGGCCCAGCCGGCCCTCAGGCCGCTCCGGTCAAGTCCGGCGAGACCGTCACGGTTATCGGCGTGCCGGGAGACCGCACATTTGATGCTCGACAGATCCTCCGCGAGAACGGCGAGATCGCCTTCGACGCACCGCCGCCCCCGCCCGGCGCTCCCCCCGGCCCAGGCGCCGACCCCGGTGCGCGGCGATTGAGCGGCGGATTGGCTCCTCCATCGCTCTCCGGCGCCCCGCCACGACCGCCAGGTCTGCGCGGCTCAGCCCGCGAAACAGGGCTAATGGCCAGCCAAGACCGCGAAAATGTGTTGCGCATCCTCAACGATGCCGGGTTGACGGCGATGGGCGAGCCAGTCCGGCATCCCAAACACATCGAAATTCCGGCGCGCACCGGTAAGGGCAAGACCGTCATTGTGTCACTCGACCGCTTCGGCCGGCTCGATGAAATCGAAGACGCCGAACGCGATCGGGAGCGGCGGCCGACTCAATCGATCGGGCCGGCGGACGCGGAACGGATTGCACGGGATGCCGGATATACTATACGCGAGGCGCCCGAGCAGCGAAAACACCACTACGAAATTCTGGCAACGAATGCCAAGGGAGAAACTCTGGAGCTTCACATGGATTTTTCCGGCAATATCTATAAGCAAGTGTGGGTTCGTTAGTCCGCCGGGCGACAACACGCGCCGCAAATCCCGCCAGCGATGGCGGGGTTTTACTTTGGGGATTGAACCGACAACTGCGGTGCACCGACCAATAGATCGTGCAAACGTGGAACCGGACTGAGTCGGGGCGTCATCAATGATCCTGCAATCCCTCGCCGGGCTCCCGGCGTTTCTGGTCTATTTCTGCACGGCGCTGGTCGCCGTCTCCGCTTACCTCTTCGTCTATACCCGCGTCACGCCGCATGACGAGTTCCTGCTGATCCGCGACAACAATCCGGCGGCGGCGATCGCATTGGGCCTCAGCCTGGTCGGTTTCACGCTGCCCCTGGTCAGCGCCATCGCCCATTCCGCCAATGTCTGGGATTGCCTGATCTGGGGCGTCGTCGCGTTGGTCGTACAGATCATCGTCTATTACCTCGTCAAGATACCGGTACCGAACCTGTCGGAGCGGATTGCGAGTGGCGAATTGGCCGCTGCGATCTGGCTCGGACTTGCCTCGTTGGCCGCGGGCGCGCTCAACGCTGCCAGCATGATCTACTGACCATGGCGAACAAGCCCCCCAAACCCGGCAAGGAATTCGGCTCGCGCAAGCCGTCGGTGCCTGATGTGCGGCAGCCGTCAGGCCCGCGGGCGAAGCGCTCCGGTCATGTCGCGCTGTTTCTGATGGGGACGCTCGCGGTCGGCGGAGCCGCCTACACGCTGATGCCGCGCAACAGGTGTGAACAACCGCCGAATGCGGCGCAGCCGTCGCTGCTGCAAAGCAACGCGGATTGCCCGCCGCGCGGATCTTCATCCAGCAGCCATGGCGGCTCCGGCGGCGGATCGTCCTCACGCAGCAGCTACTACTCCAGCGATTCCTCATCGAGCCATTCGAGCTCTGGCACGTCCGATTCCGGATCACACGGCGCGCAGCGTGGCGGCTTCGGCTCGTTTGGGCACGCCGTCGGTTTTTCTGGCGGCTGAATGTCATGCAGCGCATTCCCTGCCCCGAACGCGACGACTGGCGTGCCACCGCCGAAAGCATCGGGTTTACTTTTCACACCATCGACGGCGCGCGCTATTGGGACGAACGGGCCTATTACGCGTTTACGCTGAACGAGATCGAACGGCGGATCGAGGCGCCCACCGGCGAGATCGAGGCGATGTGCCTCGAACTCGTGGGCCGCGCAATCAAAGACGAAAAATATCTGCGCCGGTTGAAAATACCCGAAACCTTCTGGCCGCTGCTGTCCGAGAGCTGGCGCCGCCGCGACGCCAGCCTCTACGGCCGGCTCGACCTGAGCTACGATGGCTGGAGCCCGGCGAAACTGCTGGAGTACAACGCCGATACGCCGACCTCGATTTTCGAAGCGGCGGTTTTTCAGTGGACCTGGCTCGAACAGGCGATGGAGCGCAACATTATCCCCAAGCGCGCCGACCAGTTCAATTCAATCCATGAGCGCCTGATCGACGCCTGGAAGAAACACGGCCGCGCAAAGCACCTGCATCTGGCCGGGATGACCGACAATACCGAGGATTCCGGCACGCTGGCCTATCTGCAGGACACCGCGAGCCAGGCCGGATTGAAGACCACGCTGATGGACATCAAGGATGTCGGACTGGGGGGCGACGGCTGCTTCGTCGATCTCGACGATCGCAAAATTGAGCTCGCCTTCAAACTCTACCCCTGGGAATGGATGTTCCAGGACACCTTCGGCGCGAAGCTGTCGAGCGCGCCGACGCGCTGGATCGAGCCGCCATGGAAAGCAATCCTGTCCAACAAGGGTATTCTTCCGCTGCTATGGGAAATGTTTCCGAAGCATCCGAACTTGCTGCCGGCCTATTTCGAGGACGATCCGAACGCCGCCAAACTCGGCGCTTCCTTTGTCAGGAAGCCGCTCTATTCGCGCGAAGGCGCCAATGTCGCACTCGTCAGCGGCGGCACCACGCTGGTGGAGCAGCAAGGACCCTACGGCGCGGAAGGCTTCATCCGGCAGGCGATGTCGACGCTGCCGACTTTTTCCGATCAGTATGCCGTGCTAGGAAGCTG
>JACDAG010000248.1 GCA_013695565.1 Bradyrhizobium sp. | reverse complement strand
CCTTTGCGCAGAAATGGAGCTGCTATTTCCAGAACGTCTCGGTGCGGCTGATCGAGGGCGCGCTGGAAAAGCCCGGCCCCGCGGCGGCATGGATGCGGCTTGATGTCCCGATGGTCGAAGGCGAGACCAACACGCCGCTGTTGCAGGCCGTGCAGGCCGCGGATTTTTCCAGCGGCGTCGGCCAGATTGTCGACATGCGCGAATGGACGTTCATCAATCCCGAGATCAGCCTGTATTTCTTCCGTCCGCCCGAAGGCGAATGGATCCTGATCCGCTCGCGCACCCGCGCCGGCGCCAATGGCGCAGGGCTGACGATGGCGAGCCTCAGCGATCGCAAAGGCGCGTTTGCCGAGGTGATGCAGGCGATGACGTTCGAACGGCGCGAAGCGCAGGCTCAGGGGTCCTGAGCCGCGAACGCCGTCAGCGTCGCTTCCGATGCTTCATCTGCCGGCATGAACATCTCCACGCGCAGTTCCTGCAGCGTGACGTCCTGCGGCGTGCCCAATGTCAGCACGGCGCCGATCAGGCCGATCGAGACATCGTCCTTGCGCAAGCGCACTTCGCATAGAGGCCCCGGCGCTTCGCTCTCGTTGAGCTGGGGCGCTGCAAGATCCGGCAACTTCGTCAGTTCGCGCCAGGTCGATTGCAACGCGAGGTCAAGCGGCGCGGCCATCGCCTCGTGCCGCGCGCGGACCAGCAGCGCCGATGCAACCTTCGGCCAGTTCTCGACGTAAGGCCGCAACTCGTCGGGCGAAAGAAACATCCGCATGTGGTTGAGCGGCCGCGTCATGCGCTCCGCTCCCAGCAGCATTGTCATCAGCCGCGTCGCCGCGCGGTTGGCCTGCAGCACATTCCAGCGCCGGTCGGTGACGATGGCGGGAAACGGTTCGTGGCGCTTCAGCAAGAGATCGATGGCGCGTTTGGCGTCGGCGACTTCGGGCGCCGACAGATCGCGCTCGCCATATTGCCGCGCGAAGCCGCCGGACTCCAGCAGCGCATTGCGATCACGCAGCGACAGGCCCAGCGCTGAGGCCAGTTGCAGCAAGATGTCGCGGCTCGCCACCGCCTTGCCGGTTTCGACGTAGCTGAGATGCTTGATGGAGATTTCAGCCTCGAACGCCAGATCAGCCTGGCTCAAGGCGCGGCGGTTGCGCCAGCCGCGCAGGAGATCACCGACGGGATTGAGCCGCACGCCGGCATGCTGGGTTGAACGTGAATCCATGGGGCGAATATGGGCAGAGGCGCCGCAAACCGCAACTTGTAGGATGGGTAGAGCGAAAGCGAAACCCATCAATTCCATATGTGCGGTTAGATGATGGGTATCGCTGCGCTCCACCCATCCTACGAAAGTGCTGCCGCGATCTCCCGCATCCGCTGGGTGGTCAGGTCGTCGGCGGGGAAAAATGTTTCCAGCGCCAGTTCGGACAGCGTGACATCGACCGGCGTGCCGAAGATCATCGTGGTGGAGATGAAGCTCAGCACCTCGCCGTTCAGCCGCAGCTTGAACGGGATCGCGACATTGTCCGGCGAGAGTGGACCGGAGCGCGCCGGCATCGGATAGGCCTTCAATTCGTGATAGAGTTTCAGCAACTCGGGATCGGCGGTGACCTCGCACTGGCGGTGTAGCCGCTCCAGCAGATGACTGCTCCATTCGGCGAGGTTGACCGTGCGCGGTGCCAGCCCTTCGGGGTGAAACGCCAGCCGCAGGATGTTGAAGGGCTGTCCGAGCAGCCGCGCCGGCACGCCCTCGAGCAACGGCGCTACCATGCGGTTGGCGGTCACGAGATTCCAGTGCCGGTCGTAGGCCAGCGCCGGGTTGGGTTCGTGGGCCTTCAACACCAAATCGATCGCCGCTCGTGCCGATTTCAGCGCGGGATCGTCGAGCGAGCGCTGCGGAAAGGCCGGCGCAAAGCCGGCGGCCACCAGCAGGACGTTGCGTTCGCGCAAGGGCACCTCCAGGCGTTCGGCCAGTTTGAGCACCATCTCGCGCGAGGGCGCGGCACGGCCGGTTTCGACGAAACTTAAGTGGCGCGCCGAAATCTCGGCATCGCCGGCGAGGTCCAGCTGGCTGAGAAGGCGGCGCTGCCGCCATTCGCGCAGGTGATCACCGACATGGACGGGTTGGGGTCGTTCGGCTCGCGCCGTGGAAGCATGTGCGTTCATGCTGGAAAACCTATCATGCGAATTTCGTGGCTTCCATTACCTCCCACGTAATCGAATTGGGTCGCGAACCCCGTCATCTTCATCACCACAGGAGATGACCCATGCTGATGCTTCCGCTTGCTCTGGCCCTTGCCCGCACCCTGCACAATCTGGCGGTTTGGGCGCTGGCCCGTTCCCTCCATACCGGAACCCCTGGTGCACGACACCGGCGTTTTCGTGGTCGTGCAGGTGCAGACGATCGAGAACAGGATCGGCAGGGCGCTGAGCCCGATGCGGCCTTTTCGTCAGCTCCGGTCCTGGTTCCGCTGATCCCTCAACCACCCACCCCCCTCAACCAAAGGAGAGAACTATGATCAACCCGTCCTCGTTCCTGAGCCGCGCTCTGCTCGCCGACGCCATCTTCAGCGGTGTAGCCG
>JACDAG010000439.1 GCA_013695565.1 Bradyrhizobium sp. | reverse complement strand
TGCGATGACCTCGCCGTACACCAGCACGGTGATCACGTCGGCGAGCCCGAACACGACGCTCATGTCGTGCTCGACCATGATCAGCGTCTTGCCTTCGGACACCGACCGGATCAGGGCGACCGCGCTCTCGGTCTCGCTGTGGCTCATGCCGGCGGTCGGCTCGTCGAGCAGGATGATTTCGGCGCCGCCGGCAATGGTGATGCCGATTTCGAGCGCGCGCTGCTCGGCGTAGGAGAGCAGGCCGGCCAGAAGATTGCGCCGGTCGGACAATTTCAGCCGCTCGAGCAGTTGGTCGGCGGCGTTGTTCAGCGCCTTCTGCCGGCCCAGCAGGTTCCAGAACGAATAACCGTAACCATGCGACCACAACAAGCCGCAGCGGATGTTCTCGAACACGCTCATCCGGGGAAAGATCGAGGTGATCTGGAAACTGCGTGACAGGCCGAGCCGGTTGATCTCCTGCGGTGCGAGGTCGGCGATCGATTGACTGTTGACCGTGATCGCGCCGGAGGTGATTGGAAAGCGCCCCGAGATCAGGTTGAACAGCGTGGTCTTGCCGGCGCCGTTGGGGCCGATGATGGCGTGACGTTCGCCACGGGGAATGACGAGATTGACGCCACGGATGATTTCCGTCGGTCCGAAATTCTTGCGCACATCGCGTAGTTCGACGGCAGGCACGCTTGCGACGTCCGTGTTCACGACATCGCCTCCTGCGTCTTTGCGATTTGGATTTTTGGATCACTTGCGGGCTTTACGCCCTTGGCGCCCTCCATCAGCGCGTCCCAGCGCTCGCGGAAACCGCGTGCCTCGCGGCGCAGCCACAGGCCGCCCAGCACCAATGCTGCGAACGCGACCACCCACGGCATCGGCGCCAGGGTGTCGATGGTGTTGCCGGCGATCGAAAATTTCTTGCCCTGCGCGGCGCCGATGGTGGTGAACGATGCCAGTTCGACCAGCAGCACGAAGCCCAGCATCACCAATAGCGCCGGCGGAAACGCCTTGACGTATGGCACCAGCAATTCGCGCATCCGCCCGGCGCGCCAGATCGGCATATGCATGAAGACGAGCCCGATCAGCCCGCCCGGCGCGTACATCACCATGACGATGAAGAGCACGCCGACATAGAGCAGCCAGGCATTGCTGAGCAGGCTGACGCCGCTCTGCAGCAGCACCACAACGATGGTCCCGAGGATCGGTCCGAAGAAGCCGCCGGCGCCGCCGATATAGACGGCGAGCAGCGCATTGGCTGACTTGCCCGCGGACACCGTGTCGAAGGTGACGATCTCGTAGATCAGCGCGTAGAGCCCACCGGCGATGCCGGCAAAGAACCCGGCCAGCGCGAACTGGTAAAGCCGCACCATGCGCGGATCGTAGCCGACGAACTGCGCACGTTCGAAATTGTCGCGGGTGGCGTTGGCCATGCTGCCGAGCGGCGTCTGCATCTGCAGTCGCATCAGGGCCGCGGCGATGAAGGCCCAGACCAGCACCAGGCAATAGACCTGCCAGGGCGAAGTGTATCTGACGCCGACCAGGCTGGTGTCCATCACGCGATCGATGGGAATGCCGCCTTCGCCACCGAAGAAGCCCATGAACATCAATGCTGCGGCCGAGACCAGTTCGCCGAGCCCCATCGTGATCATGGCAAATGCCGTGGCGCGTTGCTTGGTCACCAGCCAGCCGAATACATAGCCAAAGAATAATCCGCCGAGGCCGCCGGCGAGCGGCACCAGTTCGGTCGGCAGCCAGAAGGATCCGGCCTTCACGAGCAGGACGACATGTGCGGCGCAATAGGCGCCCATGCCGAGCAGCACGGCGTGTCCGAACGACAGCAGGCCGGCCTGGCCCATCAGCATATTGTAGGACAGTGCGAAGATCGCCATCACGCCGATCTCGCTCATCAGCGTCAGCACGAAGCCGGAATGGCGGCCCTTGCTCCAGTCATAGAACAGGAACGGAAACGCGAGCAGGATGACGACGGCAAGCAGCCAGGGCCAATGTCGACGCAGCATGATCATGTGTCACGCGTCCCCATCAGCCCGCGCGGCCGGAACACCAGGATCAGCACCAGCATCAGGAACGGCAAGAGGGCACCGACCCGTGGCAGCGTCACGTTGAGGACTTCCGCAAACGGCGTAGTCGATGTCACCACGAAGCCGAATTTGGCCAGGAGATCGGCGAGCGAGACGTCGAACACGACGGCGAAGGTCTGGATCAGCCCCATCAGGATGGATGCAATAAAGCAGCCGCTCAGCGAGCCCAGGCCGCCGAACACCACGACCACGAACACAATCGGTCCCATGGTGAACGCCATCGCAGGCTCGGTGACCTGATAGTTGCCGCCGATCACGCCGGCGAGACCGGCCAGCGCCGTACCGGCCGCGAATACCAGTGTGAAGATGCGCGGCACGTTGTGGCCGAGGGCGGAAGCCATGTCGGGATGCGTCAGCGCGGCCTGGATCACGAGGCCGACGCGGGTGCGGGTCAGGCCGAGCCAGATTGCGCCGAACATCAAGGCCGAGATCGCCAGCATGAAGGCGCGATAGGCCGGAAACTGTGTGCCGTAGATTTTAAACAGCGGGAAATCCAGCAGCTCCGGCACCCGATACGGCACCGGCAGCAGGCCCCAGCTCATCTGCACCACCTTCTCGATGATCAGGGCAAGACCGAACGTAAACAGCAGTTCGGCGATGTGGCCGTTGCGGTGGACGCGCCGCAGGCCCCACATCTCGATCGCAGCACCGACCAGGCCGCAGAGCAGGGGGGCGATGACCAGCGCCGGCCAGAAGCCTATATACTGGCTGATCGTGTAGGCGAAATACGCGCCCAGCATGTATGCGCTGGCATGGGCGAAGTTCAACACGCCCATCATGCTGAGAATGAGCGTGAGCCCGCTCGCCAGCATGAACAGCAGCATGCCGTAGACGAGGCCGTTCAGGAGTGAGACGATAAAGACTTCCATTGCACCTGACCACTCAAAGCGCGACGCCTGCTCCCCGGGGTGGGAAGCAGGCGACTATCGTGTTGGTCAGGAGGCGGTCGGACGCTTCATCTTGCAGGTGTTGGGCTGGTCGACGTCCTTGGCGAGGACGGTCGCCGAGGTGGCCCAGCCGAGCCCGGTGCCTTCGGCTTCGTACTTGACGCCCTTCTTGAAGATGCCGACGAAGTACTCGGTGATGATCTGGTGGTCTTCCTTGCGCATCTTGGTGTCGTAGCCGAGGAAGTCCTTGACCTGCAGGTCTTCCATCGCGGTTGCGATTTTGGTCGGGTCGACCGAACCCGCCTTGTTCACCGCGGCCTGCAGATATTCGAAGATGGTGCGGAAGCCGGCCGCGGAGAAGTCGAACTTGTGCTTTTCGCGGAAGCCCTTGGTGAACTCTTCGGCCTCCTTGTTGCCGATCTCCGGCGCCACGTTCTCGCCGAACGACATCACGGCAAGCACGCGGTTTTCGCCACCGACGCCGATCGCGGTCGGGCCGCCGGCCAGATGGGCATAGAAGGTGTAGTAGCGCAGATCAGCGCCGGCATCGACGCCGGCCTTGATCAGCAAGTTCATGTCCGGCCCCCAATTGCCGGTCAGCAGCGCCTGCGCGCCCGAAGCCTTGATCTTGGTGAGGTAGGGCGAGAAGTCCTTGACCTTGCCGAGCGGGATCAATTCGTCGCCGACCACCTGAACGTCGGGCCGCAATTTGGTGAGATAGGTTTTCACCTCGCGCTGCACCGACTGGCCGAACAGATAGTCCTGGTTGATCAGATAAACCTTGGTGACGTCCTTTGGCAGCGCGCGCACCATCACCTCGGCCTTCATGCCGACATGGAGGTCGAAGCGGAAATGCCAGAAGCTGCACTGTTCGTTGGTGAGCTCGGTCGCCACCGCGCCGCAGTTCAGATAGATGATGCGGTTGTCCGGATTGCGGTCATTGTGCTTGTTGACGCCATCGATCAAGGCGGCGGCGATGTTGGAGCCGCTGCACTGCATGATGAAGGGCATGTTCTGGTCGGTCGCGCTTTTGAGTGCGATCAGCGCATCCGACGGCTGCGATTTGTTGTCGAACGGCACCAGTTCGAACTTCTTGCCGAGCGCGCCGCCCTTGGCGTTGATGTAATCGATGATGTACTGCATCTGCTTCAGGTTGGCGTCGCCGACTTGCGCGAACGGGCCTGAGAGCGGGTCGGTGTAGGCCACCTTGATGGTGCCCTGTGCCAGCGCATGACCGCCGGCGATCCCAAGCACAATCCCAAAGAGCGCAGAAAACCACTTGCCTTGCAGCATGGTGTATTCCTCCCCTGATGGGCCCGCATTTTTGTTGTCTTGCGGTGCCGATACGAAACCGTAACATGGACCCGCGGCAACCCGCCACGGGAATTGTTGGGCATCGCCATGCAGCCCTTGCGGTTGGCGGCGACACACCCAAGGTATACCAGACGCCCTAATGTTATTCCGCCGCGCGGCAGATCGCCTGGATGATACGGCCGAAAAGAAGCCCGGAGCCAAAACCAATGAACGACAGCGTTATCGACCCCACCGCCTATGTGCCGCCGAAAGTCTGGACCTGGGACAAGGAGAGCGGCGGCCGCTTCGCCAGCATCAACCGCCCGATCGCGGGTGCCACGCATGACAAGGAGCTGCCGGTCGGCCGCCATCCGTTCCAGCTTTATTCGCTGGCGACGCCGAACGGGGTCAAGGTCACCGTCATGTTCGAGGAACTGTTGGCGGCGGGTCACAGCGGCGCCGAGTATGACGCGTGGTTGATCAAGATCGACGGCAACCAGTTCGGCAGCGGCTTTGTCGCGGTCAATCCAAACTCCAAGATCCCGGCGCTGATGGACCGCAGCGGGCCTCAGCCGATCCGGTTGTTCGAGTCCGGCGCGATCCTGGTGCATCTGGCCGAAAAGTTCGGGGCGTTTCTGCCGGCCGGCGGCCAGGCGCGGGCCGAATGCCTGTCATGGCTGTTCTGGCAGATGGGCAGCGCGCCGTTTCTCGGTGGCGGCTTCGGCCATTTCTATGCCTATGCGCCGACCAGGATCGAATACGCCATCAATCGCTACGCCATGGAAGTGAAGCGCCAACTCGACGTGCTCGACCGGCGCCTTGCCGACAATGAATATCTCGCAGGCCACGAATACACGATTGCCGACATGGCGACCTGGCCATGGTACGGCGCGCTGGCCAAGGGCCTGGTCTACGGCGCCGGCGAATTCCTGTCGGTGCACGAATACAAGAACGTGCAGCGCTGGACCGACGCGATCGCAAAACGCGCGGCGGTGAAACGCGGACGCATGGTCAACCGGATCTCGGGCGATCCGGCGAGCCAATTGCACGAGCGCCACGAGGCCAGCGATTTCGACACCAAGACGCAGGACAAGATCGGCGAACCGGCCAGCGCACCGACGTAGGTGTAGTCGGTAGGGTGGGCAGAGGCGCCCTTGCGCCGTGCCCACCATCTATCCGAGACAGTTGTCGTGAATGGTGGGCACGCTGCGCTTTGCCCTCCCTACAAACAAAAATACGAACCGAGGAAACCGCCATGCCGACTTTCGAAAAAGGCGCCGTTCGAATCCACTATGAGGAGGCCGGCAAAGGCTTCCCGTTGCTGATGATCGCGGGCGGCGGATTGAACTCGACGATCGCGGGCCTGTCGGGCAGTTACCCGCCGTTCGATTCCTTCGAGGAATTCAAGGGCGAGTACCGCTGCATCGCCGCCGATCTGCGCAACGCCAATACTGGAAAATCCTCAGGCCCGCTCGAGATCGACCGGCCCTGGGATTCCCACACCGACGATCATCTCGGCCTGATGGACCATCTCGGCATCGACAAGTTCATGGCGCTGGGTTTTTGCATCGGCGGCCCCTTGATCTGGAATCTGCTGAAGCGCGCGCCCGATCGGATCGTTGCCGCGGTGCTGGCGCAGCCGTCGGGCTCGCGCCCCGAGATGCGCGACCTGTTCTACGACAACAACACCAAGGGCTGGGCGCCCGAGCTCCTGAAGCAGCGGCCCGACCTCACCCCGGAGACAACAGATAAATTTCTGACCAAGATGTACCGCAGCAATCCCGATTTCGTCTTCACCGTGACGCGCGACTTCGTGCGCGCCTGCCAGACGCCCGTGCTTATCCTGCCGGACGATATCCCGCAGCATCCTTACGCCGTCGCCATGGAGGCGGCGATGCTGGCGCCGAATGCCGAGGTCAGCATGTTTCCGTGGAAGGAGCCGAAGGAGCGGATTCCGCTGGCGGTGCGCCAGATCCGGTCGTTCCTGCGCGCGCACCGGCCGGCGCAGGTGTAGGCAGCGCCTGTTTGTAGGGTGGGCAAAGCGCAAGCGTGCCCACCCATTCCAACCAAGCTTTGCGTGAACATGGTGGGCACGGCGCAAGCGCGCCTTGGCACACCCTACGTAGCCGCGCCGAGCAAATCGTTATATTCGGGATGCTTCTTCATATAGCCCTGGATGAATTCGCATTCGACCGTGAGCTTGCGTCCCTGCGCCCGCACCGCATCGAGGGTGGCGCGCGCCAGCTTTGAGCCGACGCCTTTGCCGCCGAGCTCCGGCGGCACTTCCGTATGCACCAGCGTGATCGCGCCTGATGATTTCCGGTAGGCAACGAACGCAATCGCGCCGTCGATGTCGAGTTCAAACCGGCTGGCAGCTTCGTTATCGCGGAAATGCTGGGTCATGCGCAATCCATCTTCGGTTCGTAGTGCGTAGGGTGGGTAGAGCGCAGCGAAACCCACCGCCTTTTATCCGCATCTATTGATGGGTTTCGCTTCGCTCTACCCATCGATTTATTACAAACTACTTCGCCGGAAGTTCCGGCGCCGGCGGGAACACGACGCGGTCGTCGGTGCGGCAGTAGCGGTCGGCGAACATGCGGCCGATCGGGTGATAGCGCTCCATGTGAACGCGCATCGCCTCAGGATCCCACAACTCGTCGCGGATGTAGAAATTGACGCCTTCGCCCATGATGAGGTGGCGGTTGTCCTTGACGTTCATGGTCTTCCAGACCTTGCACTCCATCGCCCACGGCGCATCGGCCAGCCGCGGCACCGCGACCCTGGTCGACGGAGCGAGTTTCAAGCCGAGATACCCGGGCTCGCCGATATCGGGCGGAAAGTCGCCGCTGGAATCGTGCATCGCCCGCGCCAGCGGTTCATCGGTGAGGTTGACGACGAATTCGCCGGTGCGCTGCACGTTAGTCAGCGTGTCCTTGATTCGCCCGTCGGGCCGCTGGTTGACCGCGAACATGCACAGCGGCGGGTCTTCGGAGAACACGTTGAAGAAGCTGAAAGGCGCCGCATTGACCACGCCGGTCGGCCCGATCGTCGTAATCCACGCGATCGGCCGCGGCAGCACGAAGCCGGCGAGCAACTTGTAGCGCTCGCGCGGCTGCAGGTTTTCAGGCGCGTATTCCATTGAGGATTCCCTGTGTCGCGCGCTGAGGATCTAACTACGAATGAATTTGCGGAGGCTCCCACCCCAACCCTCCCCCGCAAGCGGGGCGAGGTGTTCAACGCCATTTGGAATCCCTGCTATGGAATACGCGCCTGAAAACCTCCAGCCGCGCGACCGCTACAAGCTGCTGGCCGGATTCGTGCTGCCGCGGCCGATCGCCTGGGTGACGACGATTGGTTCG
>JACDAG010000401.1 GCA_013695565.1 Bradyrhizobium sp. | reverse complement strand
GTCGCGACGCAGGCCGCGCGAACTCCATGGTGCCCGCCACGTGCAGATCGACCTCACCGATCCAGCGCAATGCCAGCGCGCTGCAACCGAATTGCAGGGCGCTACCCACCTGGTTTACGCGGCACTTTATGACGCGCCTGACTTGATCAACGGTTGGCGCGATCAAGACCAGATCCGAATCAACGATTTGATGCTGCGCCATCTGATGGCCGTACTCGAGCCGGTCGCACCCCGGCTCAGGCACGTCGCACTCCTGCAGGGCACCAAGGCCTACGGCGTGCACGTCCGTCCGCTCACGGTGCCGGCGCGCGAAGGCCGCTCGGAAATGTATGAGCAGCCGAATTTTTACTGGGCGCAGGAAAACTTCCTGCGCGAACTGCAGAAGGGCAAAGCCTGGCACTGGAGCATCCTGCGCCCCGTCCTGATCGTCGGTGAGGCGATCGGAGGCGCCATGGACCTGATCCCGCCGCTCGGCGTCTATGCCTCGATGCTGCGCGAACAAGGCCGCCCGCTCGATTATCCCGGCGGCGCGGCGCGGGTGTCGCAGGCGGTGGACGTCGATCTCCTGGCCCGTGCGATTGCCTGGGCCGGCGAAACGGAAGCCGCGCGCAACGAAGCCTTCAACGTCACCAATGGCGATGTCTTCACCTGGGAGAATGTCTGGCCGGCGATCGCGGACGCGCTGGACATGAAGCCGGGCAACGCCGCGCCGTTGTCGCTGGCAGAGGAATATCCCAAATGGATCGCGCCGTGGGACGAACTGCGGCGCAAGCACAATCTGATTTCACCTGATATCGAGACGTTCGTCGGCCTCTCGTTTCAGTACGCCGACTACAGCATGCGCTACGGCCAGACCCAATCCGGCCCGCCCTCGATCGTCTCGACCGTGAAGATCAACCAGGCCGGCTTTACCGAGATGATGGACACGGAGGCGATGTTGCGGAAATGGTTTGGGCTGGCGCGTACGAATAGGCTGCTGCCTTAGCGCCCGGTTATCGCGTTTAATCTGGAGGTTCAGATGCTGGATCACGTCACAATAGGTGTCAGCGATATCGAGCGGTCGAAGCAATTCTATGATGAGGCGCTTCGCCCTCTCGGCATCGAACGTCTGTATGCCGACGGTCAAACCGCTGCCGGCTATGGAGCCAACAAGAAAGCATTTTTCTGGATCGGCGTGAGAGAGGTTTCGCAAACAGGTAGCCACATTGCCTTTGCGGCCGAGGACCGGGAAACCGTGGATCGATTTCACCGGGCGGCGCTCGCGGCCGGAGGGCAGGACCACGGGCAACCGGGTCTACGCCCGCACTATCATGCAGATTACTACGGGGCCTTCGTGCTCGATCCCGACGGTCACAATATTGAGGCGGTTTGCCGCCGGAAGCCGGCGTAATTCGGTGGGCTACGCGTTGCTCATCCCCGCGATGCCCCGCCAAATGCCGCTTCCATCGCCTTGCGCGTCTTGATGGTGTCGTTGTTGGCGTCGACCTCGACATCGCTCCAGCGCACCACGGCTCCGTAGGCGACGTTGTTCCTCAGCTTGACGCGATGGGCGAGGCCAATCGGCAGTGCGCCGGCGGCAAGGCTGGCGGACGCCGGCATCAATTTGCCCCACACGGTGTAGCCGCCTTCGCCGTCGAGCATTTCGCCTTCGCGCAAATCGCGCTTGGCGATCGCCGCGACGTCGCCGCGAAAACCGTGCGGTTGCCCGGTCGGCTCGCCGCGCAATGCTGCGGATAGAACCGAGATGTTCAGCTCCAGCCCGATCAGATGATAGGGCTTGTACATCGCCGCATAGCGCCCTGACGTGTCGGTCTTCAGCCCGTATTGCTTGAAACAATCCGCGGCGTAATCGTTCGGCGCTTCCAGCACGACATAGACGCCCCAGCGTAAATCGCGAAACACCGGGCGGCCGTCGCGTTCCAGCGATGACACCACTTCCACGACGCCGGATTTTTCCAGCACGCCGCCTCTATCCCGCGGCCGCATCACATGCGGCAGGTCGTCGACCCCGCAGGGCGGAAACAGTAAGCCGTCGGTGGGCACGTCGAGCCCGGTGGCATTGGCGATCGCCGCCATCTCGATTGCGGATTTGGTGCCGTCGAGAAACGAGTTGAACATTTGCGGGTTCATGCCGGCCGACTGTGCCTCGCCTGCGGTCAGGCCGTAATGGCCCCAGACGCCATCCGGCGTCACGTCATGATAGGCCGGCAGATACTTTGTACCTTTGCCGGCGGCGACGACCCGGAAACCCGTCGCCCGCGCCCAGTCCACCATCTCTGATGTCAGCGCCGGCTGATCGCCATAGGCCAGCGAATAGACCACGCCGGCCTTGCGGGCTTCCTCGGCGAGCAGGGGGCCGGCCAGTACATCGGCCTCGACATTGACCATCACGACATGCTTGCCCGCCGCAATGGCGGCGCGGGCGTGCCGGATGCCGACGGCGGGATTGCCGGTCGCTTCCACCACCACATCCATCGCCCCGCCCGCGATCGCGCGCACCCCATCATCGGTGAAGACGGTCCGTGCAATCCGCTCCTGGTCCCAGCCAACCGTCCGGCAGGCCTCCCGTGCGCGGTCGCGGTCGAGATCGATGATCAGCGAGACCTCGAGTCCCGGCGTATGCGGCACCTGCGACAGGAACATCGAGCCGAACTTGCCGGCGCCGATCAGCGCAACGCGAACCGGTTTGCCGGCCGCATGGCTGGCCTGGAGGAGATGATGGAGGTTCATGGGAGGGAATCCGATCGAGCCGTCATTCCGGGATGCGCCGTCGGTCCGCAATTGCGGACCTGAGGCGCAGACCCGGAATCCAGAGATGAAAGGCAATATCGAGATTCCGGGTTCGACGCTATCGCATCGCCCCGGAATGACGGTGTGAAAACCTACTCCGCCGCCTGACGATGCGCGCGAGCCAACCGCAGCAGCGCGTCGTCGTCCACGGTCTGGATCGGCGCGAAATCGCGGTGGGCGATATATTCCGGCCGCGTCGGGGTGCGGATGTAGTTCGAGACCGCGTTCAGCGTCAGGTAGACGATTTTTCGCGGATAGGGCGTGATGTTGCCGGCCGAACCGTGCACCAGATTGCCGTGGAACATCAGCATGCCGCCGGCCTTGCCGGTCGGTGCGACGATGCCGCCTTCCTCCACCAGTCTGGTCACGGTGGCCTCGTCCAGCGTCCACAGCGGATAGGAGGTGGTTTCGAGATCGTGCGAGGCCTTGAGGTCGCCGGCGTGCTGGCTCTTCGGCACCAGCATCAGGGGGCCGTTGATCGGCATCACTTCGTCGAGGAAGATCGCGATGTTCATCGCGCGCGGCTCTGGCATGCCGTCGTCGCGCTTCCAGGTGCCGTAATCCTGATGCCACTGCCAGACGTCGCCGGTGAAGGCGGATTTGGCGTTGATCTTGTACTGATGCATGTAAACTTTTTCGCCGAACACCTGTTCGACCGGATCGATCATGCGCGGATGCGCGCCGAGGGCGCCGAACGCCTCGTTGTAGAGATGGGCGGCAAAGGCGGTGCGCGGCGCGCCACTCTTCTCGCGCCATACCTCCGGCCGGTCGGCGTCGTAGATGCCCTCGGCCTCACGCGCGAGATAGGCCACTTCCTCGGGGCTGAACAGCTCGGGCAGAAACAACCAGCCTTCGCGGTTGAAATATTCGATCTGCTGCGGGGTCAGTTTCATGATCGTTCCTCCGGTTTATTCTCTTTGTCGTCATTCCGGGGCGCGCAAAGCGCGAACCCGGAATCTCGAGATTCCCCGATGCGCAATTGCGCATCTGCGGTCTGGTGCCAGCGCACCATCCCGGAATGACGGCGCTTTGGTTACGCCGCCTTGTCGGTCGCCTTCAATCGTTCCTCGGTCATCCGTCCCGCCGTCTGCGCATGCGCCAAGGCCGCAGCCTCGGCAGCCCGGGCATTGCCGGCCAGAATCTGCACGGCAATCGCCTCATGCTCGCTCCAGGCGCTGTCGCGGTAATTGAGCTCGGCCAGCACGGTCGCCATCGAGCGGCGCATATGCGGCCATTGCGGCGCGATCATTTCCTCGATCGCGGGATTGCCGGCGAGGCGATAGATCGCGCTGTGAAAGTCGACGTCGAGCGCAATCAGCCGCGCCAGGGGGGTGTCCTTGCTGATGGCCTGCCCGGCCTGCAGCGCTGCCTCCAGTGCCGCACGTCCCGCCTTGTCGGTCTTGACGACCCGCCCGGCGGCGAGCCGCGCCGCCAAAGCGTCGATGGCGCCCCGGACCTCGTAGAGCTGCCGGATACGCACCGGATCGAGCTCGGTGACCTCAAACCCGCGGCGGCCGCTCTCGGCCACCAGGCCCTGCCGGTGCAGCAGATGCAGCGCGTGGGACACCGGCTGGCGCGACACGCCGAGCTTCTCGGCGAGCTCGTTCTGGGTGATGCGCTGTCCCGGCGGCAGCGTGCGGTCGATGATCGCCTCGAGGATCCGGGCATAGACCTGGTCGATCAGGTTGGGGAGCGGATCGAGAGGGATCATGCCGGTCGTCCGATATGGAGTACGGAATTCCGTATTCGATACAAATACCGCCAGCGCAAGGGTCCGTCAAGGGCTCCCGGAAGCGGCATTGCGGCGGGAGGGCGAGTGCGAGCTATTTCCGCTTGCCGAGCTCCGTCAGTATCCGGGTCATCAAATATAGCCGTGGAACGATCGAGCCGGTGTCGATGAATTCGTCGCGCGCGTGGTAGCCGAAGCCGGCGAGACCAAAGCTCTCGACCACGACGGCCTTGCCGCTGCGGCTGGCGAAGCCGGCATCTGTGGCGCCGCCGGTCATTTCGACGATATCGAGCGTCCGATCGATCTCGGCGTAGATCGCCTGGCCCTCCTTGGCGAGCGCGCGGCCGCGGGCGCTGGCGACGAAAGCCGGCCGGCCCACCTCGATTTTCACGGTCGTTTCGGTATCAGCGATCAGCTTGTTCTTCACCTTCTCGTCCAGCGCGGCCTGCAGCTTCTGCACGCCGTCGGGAACGGTCACCCGGATATCGGCGCCGGCGGTGGCCTTCTCCGGGATCTGGTTGCGCGTGGTGCCGGCCTGCGCGGTGGTCCAGTTCAGCTGCGTGCCCGGAATCGACTTGGCCACGTCCTGTGTCTGCAGCAATTGATGCCCGAGCTCGATCAGGGCGTTGCGGCCGAGTTGCGGCGCGGCGCCGGCATGTGACGCGCGGCCCGTGACCTCCATCGTTCCGGTCGCAGTGCCGCTGGCGCCGAGCAGCAGCGCATCGTTCTTGGCGACGGGCGCTGCGGCCGTGGGTTCGCAGGACAGCACCACGTCGTGCTGGTCGGCGAGTTCGGCGATGAGTTCGCCGGAGCCGATCGAGCCAACCTCTTCGTCCGGATTGAACAGCACAGTCAATCTGGCGTAGTCGCGCCAGCCGGCCTCGCCCAGGATCTTCAGCGCATGCAGGATGACGGCGATGCCGCCCTTGTCGTCGGCAATACCAGGCCCATAGATGCGGCTGCCGTCGACGCGATAGGGC
>JACDAG010000380.1 GCA_013695565.1 Bradyrhizobium sp. | reverse complement strand
GGGGGTGGGGGGTAGCGCGGCATTCACCGAAGCGGCGGTTCCTGTCGATAGACCCCCCACCCCCGACCCCTCCCCGCCGCTTCGCGGAGGGAGGGGAGAAGAAAGAGCGCACCGGCTCAAGTGACGTGGAAAGCGCTCCATATCCCTTACCTGAACGTCTTGCGCGGATCGAAGGCGTCGCGCGCGGCCTCGCCGATGAAAATCAAAAGCGACAGCATGATCGCGACCGAGAAGAAGCCGGTAAGGCCGAGCCAGGGCGCTTGAACATTGGCCTTTGCCTGCGACAGCAACTCACCCAGCGACGCCGAGCCCGGCGGCAGGCCGAAGCCCAGGAAGTCCAGCGCCGTCAGCGTCATCACCGACGACGACACGATGAACGGCAGGAACGTCATGGTCGCCACCATCGCGTTCGGCAACAGATGGCGGAACATGATCGTGGCATTGGAAACGCCGAGCGCCCTTGCTGCCTGGATGTATTCGAAATTGCGGCCACGCAAGAATTCGGCGCGCACCAGACCGACCAGCGACACCCAGGAGAACAGCAGGAGGATACCGAGCAGGATGAAGAAGCCCGGCGGCAGCACCGCCGATATGATCAGCAGCAGATACAGCGAGGGAATGGCGTTCCAGATCTCGATGAAGCGTTGAAACAGCAGATCCAGCATGCCGCCGAAATAGCCCTGCACGCCGCCGGCCGCGATACCGATGATCGAGGAGAACAGCGTCAGCGTCAGGCCGAACAGGACCGAAATGCGAAAGCCGTAAATCAGGCGCGCGACCACGTCGCGGCTCTGATCGTCGGTGCCAAGCCAGTTGTATTCGAGGTCGCTGCAGCCGTTGAGACCTTTCTTCGTCACCACTTCCTTGCACTGCGCCTCTGATAGCATCCAGGTCGGTTTCGACGGCGCCGGCGTCGGCAAATCGAGATTGTGCGTGGTGTAGGAATAGCGGATCGGCGGCCAGATGACGGTGCCGCCCTTGTCGGCGATCTGCTTCTGCAAATAGGGGTCGCGGTAGTCGGCGGCGGTCTCGAAGTCGCCGCCGAAAGTCGTTTCGGAATAGCTGAACAGAGCGGGCCAATAGAGATGGCCTTCATATTTGATCAGGAGCGGACGGTCGTTGGCAATCAGCTCCGCAAACAGCGAGATCACGAACAGGACCATGAAGATCCAGAACGACCAGTAACCCCTGCGGTTGGCCTTGAAGTTCTCCCAGCGGCGGCGGTTGAGCGGCGACGGCGTGAACCGGTGACGCGTCATCGGTACGATTTCGCCAAGCGGCGATTGCGTCGTGGTCTCGACCGGCTGGGGCGCAGTGATCGTCATCAGACTTCACGCGCCTCGAAATCGATCCGTGGATCGACCCACATGTAGGCGAGGTCGGAGACCAGATTGACCACGAGGCCGACCAGCGAAAAGATGAACAGCGTACCGAACACCACGGGATAATCCCGGTTCAGAATGCTTTCGAATCCGAGCAGACCGAGGCCGTCCAGCGAGAAGATGGTCTCGATCAAGAGCGAGCCGGAGAAGAAGGCGTGGATGAACGCGCTCGGGAAGCCCGCGATCACGATCAGCATCGCGTTGCGGAAGATGTGGTTGTACAGCACCTGCCATTCACTGCAACCCTTGGCCCGCGCAGTCATCACATATTGCTTGCGGATTTCGTCGAGGAACGAGTTCTTGGTCAGCAGCGTCATGGTGGCGAAGGCGCCCAGCGCCATCGAGATCAGCGGCAGCGTGATGTGCCAGAAATAATCGATGATCTTCCAGTACCAGGGGAATTGCGCCCAGCCGTCCGAGGTCAGGCCGCGCAGGGGGAAGATGTTGAAGAACGAGCCGCCGGCGAACAGGATGATCAGGAGGATCGCGAACAGGAAGCCGGGTATGGCAAATCCGACGATGATGATCCCCGAGGTCCAGGTATCGAACCGCGATCCGTCCATGACAGCCTTGCGGATGCCGAGCGGAATCGAGATCAAATAGGTCAACAGCGTCATCCAGATCCCGAGCGACATCGAGACCGGCAGCTTCTCCTTGATCAGCTCGATCACGTTGACGTCGCGGAAATAGCTCTTGCCGAAATCGAAGCGCGCGAAATTCCACAACATCAGCGCGAAGCGTTCGTGCGCCGGCTTGTCGAAGCCGAACTGCGCTTCCAGCTTCTTGATGAAATCCGGATCGAGCCCCTGCGCGCCGCGGTATTTCGAGCTGACCGCGTCCGCCGACGCGCCGACCTGGCCGCGCGAGCCCATATCGCCGCCGCCGCCCGATATTCTGGAGGTGCCGCCGGTATCGGCGCCGGAGAGTTGCGCGAGCACGCGCTCGACCGGACCGCCCGGCGCGAACTGCACGACTATGAACGATACGAACAGGATTCCCAGCAAGGTCGGGAACATCAATAAAATGCGGCGGGCGATATAGGCGGCCATGAATTATTTCGCCTGCTCGAGTTTGGCGGCCTTGTTGGCGTCATACCACCACAGGATTCGCTCGCCGACGCTGGATGAGTAACTCTCCATCTGATACCGCGGCAGCGTCTTGGGATGATCGAACACATCCCAATACGCCAGCGGATGGTTAGCGCGATACCAGTGCGGCACCCAATAGCGGCCGGCGCGGAAGACGCGGTCGAAGGCGCGGCAGGCGATCGTCAGCTCCGCGCGGGTGTCGAC
>JACDAG010000379.1 GCA_013695565.1 Bradyrhizobium sp. | reverse complement strand
CCACAGAGGGCGGTCCCAATGGGGCGGCGGTTTGGGCCAGCGCACCGCTGGCCCCGGCCGCCGTGGCCCCGGCGGCGAGCGCCAGGCCGTGGACGAGCGTTCGTCGTGAAATCATGGATTGCGGATCGCGCTGCACGTCGCGTGTCATCACTTCCTCCCAGGATATGCGCCGGCCGGTTGATCCGGCCTAGCCGGTTCAAGGCTATTCCGGTCCGGCCTCGGTTGCGAGCATCTTTCGATGCAGCCCGGGGATGATGGATGCAGTGCAAGATGGCTTTACCTCGTCTCCTTCGTGACGATCAGGAGGCGGTCCAGGCGTCGTGGGCGCAAGCCCACGGGGATTTACTCGGCCGGTTTGTTTGCGGCGCGGTGGCGCTTCCAGTTTTCGATGGTCGCCTCGTAGCGGACCGGCTTCTTTGCAACAGTGGCCGTTTCCGGCTTTACGGCCGCAAGACCCACCGTTTCCGCCTGTCCTGCAGCGGCTACGTTCGACGCTCGCATCGGATAGAAGGCGACGAAGGCCAGCAGGCCCGCAACCACGATTCCGACCGGGATCGCGATCGCCCAATCATTATGTGAACGCTGAGTGACATCATGGCGCAGGACTCTTGGCATGTTTCGCTCCCACGTTGGATTGGCATTTGTAAGTCGAGACGCACGACGGCCATCGTGAGCTGGATCACTATTGGCGCTCACGAATCCGTTAGGGCGGCCGGGCGATGTCCCTTGGACCGCGCGCAGCCTGCACGATCCGCGGCTCCAAGAAAGTGATCTGGATCACGGAATGCCGCTGGTCCGCGCGTCACGCTGATAGCGGCATTGGGCCAAGAGTTTTCTAATCAGGAGACAGCATATGACCATCAAATTGAACGATCGATACGAAATCGGCGTCGAATTCCTTTCGGATGAAGCGCTGGATCGTGTGGCCGGCGGCCTCAATCCGCAGCCGCTGCCGCCGAGGGAAGCCTTCAGCATTCGATCGCTGTTCAGCTTCGCGGCGCATTTCGCGGTTGGTCCGCGCTTTCTCTTTCGTTGATCGCTTTTGAATTAATCGAATGACGAAGCAGAGCGTGTCGGGCGGGTAAGCACCTCGACACGCGGCCTCATGGCCCATAACCTCCGGTTCGCCATTGGAGGAGAACGGATTTGGCCAAGAGAGTCGTAGAGAGAGCTGTAAAGAGAGCTGTAAAAAAAACTGGCAAGCGCGTTTCGAAAAATGCGCCCGCGAAGAAATCAACGAAAAAAAACCTAGCCCCCGCAAGCAAAGCCGCGAAGGTTGCCAAAAAGACTGCAATAGCCAAGACCACAATCACCAAGACCACAATCACCAAGACCACGTCGCGCAAGCCAGCCGCACCCAAGGGGCCGATCTGGCAATGGTCGGCGCTGGCGACCGCGGCCGCGATCCGGTCCGGCGCGATTTCTTCCGTCGAGGTAACCGAGGCTCACATCGCGCGGATGCGGGCGATCAATCCAAAACTCAACGCGGTGGTGGTCGATCTTTCCGACGAAGCGCTCAACGCCGCCAAGGCGGCGGACCAGGCGCGGTCCAAAGGCCGCGAACTCGGCCTCCTGCATGGCGTGCCGATCACCATCAAGGAAAACGTCGATTACGAGGGCAGGCCGAATCCCAACGGCGTGCCGGTGCAAATGAACATCATCGCTCCCTCCGACGCGCCGGTCGTGCGCAATCTCAAGAAGGCCGGCGCTGTCGTGCTGGGCCTGACCAATACGCCGGAATTTTCGTTCCGCGGCTTTACGGACAATCCGCTGCATGGCCTGACGCTCAACCCCTGGGATCCCGAGATCACCTGCGGCGGATCATCGGGCGGCGCCGGTTCGGCGGTGGCGGCCGGCATCGGAACGATCGCGCACGGCAACGACATCGGCGGCTCGCTGCGCTGGCCGGCGCATTGCAACGGTATTGCCACCATCAAGCCGACGCAGGGCCGTATCCCCGCTTTCAATCAGAGCGCGTCGGCCGAGCGGCCGATGCTCGCGCATCTGATGTCGGCGCAGGGACCGCTGGCGCGCAGCGTCGGCGACGTCAGGCTGGCGCTTGAAGTGATGTGCCAGCGCGATCCGCGTGATCCCTGGTGGGTTCCAGCTCCCTTGGCCGGTCCGAAGCCGAAAGGGCCGATCAAGGTAGCGCTGGCGAAACTGCCTGATGACATGAACGTCGATCCGTCGGTGCGATCAGCGCTTCGGCGGGCCGCCGACCATCTCGAGCGCGCGGGTTACCGCGTCAGCGAGGTTGAGGTCCCCGATATCAATGGCGTCTGGCAGACCTGGTGCGACATCATCATCAATGAGGTCATCGTGCTGCAGGAAGCTGCGATGCTGTCGGTGGCCTCGGAGCATTTCCATACGGCGTGGCGCGGCATGAAGAAAAAGGCCAACACGCTTGACCTTCAGGGCTGGATGCGCGCGACAGCCGCGCGCAGCGGCCATATTCGGGCCTGGCAATCCTTCTTCGAGGATTATCCGGTCGTACTTGCGCCGACGACGGTCATGCCGACCCCTGGCCCGCGTGAGGATGCCGTCAGCGAGGAGCGTGTCCGCGAACTGTTCTGGAACGATCTGCGGTTCATTTCCGCGATCAACGTGCTCGGCCTGCCGGCCGCGGTCGTGCCCGTCGCGCTGCATGAGGGTAAGCCGATCGGCGTGCAACTGATCGCGGGACGCTATCGCGAGGATCTGGCGCTGGACGCCGCCGCGTCGATCGAGAAACGCGCCGGCGTGCTGGTGCAAAAGCTGTGGCAACAGATGGCATGAGCAGGCGCTAATGCTCCGAGGGGGTGGTGAGGTTGAGTTCTCCACCCCCTGCACATCTGCATGCCCAATATCGCGCCATTGTGGCTTGACCTCTAGGCAATTGCCCCTGATGTTGCGCGCGCCGTGGTCATTTCTTCTGAATTCATACGAGACTCCGAACTGTTCGTTCCCGACTCGCGCCGAGCCTGGGCCCGGCTTGCCGTGGCCGTGCTGATCGGCTCGCTCGGCAGTGTCGGCATGTGGTCGGTGGTGGTTGCGTTGCCGGTGGTGCAGCAGGACTTCGGCGCCACCCGGGGCACGGCGTCGTTGGCCTTCACGATGGTCATGCTCGGTTTCGGTCTGGGCCAGGTGATCACCGGCAAAATATCCGACCGCTACGGCATCGTT
>JACDAG010000365.1 GCA_013695565.1 Bradyrhizobium sp. | reverse complement strand
GCCGTGCACGATGCAGTTATTGGAAAGCTCAAAACCACCCTGCACGACCTCGGGGAACTGGCCCTCAAGAACATCGAGCGCCCGGTACAGGCGTTCCGAGCTGAATGGAGGCCCAATGATTGGCCTGTACCCGCAGCAGCATCGCCGCCATCATCTGCCGCTGCGACGTCTCCTCAGGAGCCGGCACCGGCCCTTCCACTCCCCGACAAGCCGTCCATCGCGGTGCTGCCATTCCAGAACATGAGCGGGGACTCGGAGCAGGAGTATTTCGCCGACGGCATGGTCGAGGACATCACCACTGCGCTTTCGCGCACGAAGTCACTGTTCGTGATCGCGCGCAATTCGGTGCCGTCGCGGGGTTGGTAGGAATTGAGTGTGGCGTAGTCTCCGGGGTGACCAACCTCGAATCATCCAGCGTTGAAGCGCCGGACTGGAGACCACGCCATGACGAACACTATCACGAAGCCTGATTCTTCGCAGCTGCCGAGCGATGCAGCAGTCGATGTTTTCGACAACTGGTTCGATCCGATCGAGACCGCGGTGCGGGACAGGGCTCGGCAGTTCATTGAAGAACTGATCCGCGGCGAGCTTGATGCGGTTCTGGCACGCCCGCGTTATGGACGCAGCCAGATGGCCAGCAGCGTAGGGGGAACAGGCGTTGCGGGCTATCGCCACGGCAGCCGGCAGCGGTCGCTGACGGGCACCTTCGGGCCTGTCGAGATCGAGGTGCCGCGCGCCCGGCTGAACACTCCCGAGGGCAAGACGGCGGAATGGAAGAGCAAGGCGTTGCGGGCCTATCAGCGGCGCACGCTTGTTGCCGATGCGCTGATCGCGAGCTGCTACCTGGCCGGCACCAACACCCGCCGGGTGCGCCGCGCGCTTGGCGCCCTGTTTGCCGGCACGGTCGGCAAGGACACGGTGAGCCGGGTCTGGCGCAAGGTGAAGAGTGACTGGGATGCGTGGAACGCCCGCTCGCTTGCCGAAGAACCGATCGTGCGGCTAATCCTCGACGGCACCGTGGTGCGGGTGCGGCTCGACCGCAAAGCGACCTCGATCTCGCTGCTCGTCGTCCTCGGCGTGCGGATGGACGGCCAGAAGGTGCTGCTGGCGATCAAAAGCATGGGCGGCGAGAGTGCCGAGGCCTGGCGCGCGGTCTTCGATGACCTCATCAAGCGCGACCTCCGGCGGCCGGAGTTCTCATCGTCGATGGTGCGCCAAGCCTCGACAAGGCGATCGCAGCCGTCTGGGATGGCGTGCCGGTCCAGCGCTGCACCGTTCACAAGCACAGGAATTTGCTGGCGCACGCGCCCGAGCGCCTGCATGACGAGATCACCGCCGATTACAACGACATGATCTACGCGGCGACACGTGAGGAGATCGAGATCCGCCGCAGGGCCTTCATCCGTAAATGGAGGCTCAAACACCGCGCCGTTGCCGACAGCCTGGAGGAAGCGGGCGAACGCGTGTTCGCCTTCACCCGGCTGCCGCCAAGCCAGTGGCGCAGCGCGCGCACGACCAATGCGATCGAACGATTGCACGAAAAGTTCAAACGAAGAATCAATACGCAGACGGTGCTGCCGTCCGCGGACACCGCCGCCATGCTGTTCTGGACGCTGCTCGCCTCCGGCCAGATCAACATGCGCAAGGTCGATGGCTGGCAGACCCTCGCCACAAAACCCATCGATCAGCTAATTGACCTCGCCGCTTGATCGGATAACTTCATGTTGCCGGAGATCGCGCCACACCAATTCCAACCACGTTCCGGACGACACCTCCAACGGAAAAAATGATTCAAATCAGCCGTGCCGGACTACATTGACAGCGTGATCGACGATCACGGGTGGCGTCCAGCGTTATCACGCAACCAAGATCCAAAGCGGACATGGCCAATCATTGTCCTAATGGCGCCATCACTCTCAGCAGACACGCGAACGGTTTGCTGGAGCCTATGCTGGAACAGCTCGTCGACCAGCTGCGGACGGCGCCGCCTGGACGCATCATTGAAACCAGCGTCGCAATCACCTGAGTAGTGCACGGCGTTCCGAGCAAGCCCTCGGCTTTGAGACGCTCTCGATCTTTATGACATGAGTGGCCGGGTGCCATCTCTACGAGCGGTCGCTTGTACCGGGGGCGGCTCTTTATCCCCGGGGCGTCAGCTGAGGTTCGGGAGATTCGCAGAAACCGACAGGATACGGCAGGCCATGCCTCCGGTATCCGCGGACCCACTTGCACGATCCCAAGGTCCGGAGTAGGTCATCGCCGCACTTACGTTGACTGTGCGGGCGCCGAATTCCGGGCCGGAGGCTTCCGGAAGCCACCATCCCATCCCGGTTGTAAGCACATCGGGGAGTGTGTTGTCAGTTATCCGTGCTTTTAGGCTGCAAGTTCCCGACGCCCGCGGGGTGCTCAGCTTGATCCAATTTCCCTCCGCCACGTTGAAACGCTGGGCCGTTTCGGGATGTATGTAAACTAATGGATCGGGAGAGACTTTGCGGGCCCAGGCTTGCTCCCTAAACCGGGAGTGATGATACGTTTTCTCACGAAAGCCGGTCTGCAGGACCAAAGGAAACTCGTCCACGGTTTCTGCGGGTTCAAGCTGGTGAGCCGGCAGCTCGAAGATCGGCAGCGGCGTGACACCGGCCCCTTCCATCTGCTGCGAGTAAAGTTCGAACTTTCCGGAAGGAGTGGCTATCACTTGTTCGGAGAAATTTCCCTGAGAGAACGGGAAAGTGGCGTAACCTGTCGTTTCCAACTCGGGCAATCGGATCGCGGATCCTGAAACACAGAATTCGACGAACTCACGCTGCGTTTTCCAGGGAAGATAGTCTTTGTAGATCGCCTGCCGATCCTTGAGTGCCTCTATCAGAGCGACGGCGATTTCATGATCGGATCGTTGATCGCCCTGTCGAACCGAGGCCGGGGCGGTATAAGTCACGCAGGGCCCGGCTTGGTGAACGGTGACCTCTTCCTCCTCCAGCGTGGTTGTCTTTGGTAACACGATATCCGCCCACGCCGCTGTCGGTGTCATGTACTGCGATCCGACGACGAAAAAGTCCAGCGATTGGATCGCGGCGATGGTGCGATCGACGTCAGGATAAGTCAGCAGGATGTTAGCTCCGCTAGCGAACAAAGCCCGCACGGGGTAGGGTTTGTCAGTCAGAATAGCAGTGAGGACCGAGGGATTGTGGCACGCCATCTGAAATCCGCTCGGCCCAGACCAAAGAGGAAAATCCTTGGAGCCAATCCGCTGCTCCTCGATTTCCGGCGGAAGCCTATAATTCAGATCGAATAAGAGGTCGAAGTTTGTTTTGAACCCTTCAGGTTTCTTCGCTCGTCGGTTGCCTCCGATGCGATCGACGTTGCCAGTTATCGCGACCAAGGAAAAGAATGTCCGAAAGGTTTGAACGCCAGTGCTTGACCCGTCTATCCCGTGTCCAGACACGAAGCAGAACGGTCCCTTCGCGTAAAGCCTTGCCGCGGTGATGATGTCTTGGGCCGGCACGCCGCTTCTTGCCTCCGCCCATGCGGGGGTGAAGTCAGAAACGTGCCGGGCAAAGCGATCAAACCCGTAACACCACTGCTCAGTAAATCTGTGGTCGTACAGATCCTCCGCGATCAAGATGTGGGCCATCGCCAATCCGATCGCCGCATCGGTGCCAGGGCGAGGACGGAGCCAAAGATCCGCTAGGTCGGCCGCAGGTGTCCGGAACGGATCGATTACGATGATCCGAGCACCCCTGGCCTTGGCACGTTTTAAGGCCATCCACTGGACAGGATCCGCAACCGACGGGTTACGGCCCACGATCAGAGCGCAACGCGTCTCGTCAATGTCTTCCCCGCCCGTCACATTCAGGCCGGTCATCTTGTCGGCGACGGCGCGGCATCCGCCACACAGATCTTGGTTTATCATCCAGTTCGGTGAGCCGATGGACCGCATCAGCAGAGCCATCATTAGTCCTCGGCTGAAGAAGGCTCCGTTGGTAACCCCGGTGATTGAGGCCGGACCATATCGCCGACGAACGTCCGCGAACCGATCGGCCATTTCAGAAATGGCTTCTTCCCAACTTATCGGTTCAAACGTTCCGGCCCCTCGGGCCTTCGTTCGACGCAACGGCGTCTTCAAACGCCCATCGCTGTATGTCCACTCCTTCGCTCCCCGAATTCCCTTGACGCAAAACGCGCCCTTGGAGCCGGGGTGTGCTGTGTTGGGAGCGATCTTCGCGACTATGCCATTCTCGACCGTAAGTAACGATCCGCAGATGGTTCCGCATTCCCAGCAAGTGCTGGGCCTCACAGAGTTGGTTGGTGGATCAGATGATTGATCGAATACGCTTTCCAATGCGACCTCCACAACTGCCAAGCCTTTATGGCACATCAAAGGACTAAGATACAGTTTGGCGTTTAACGCAGGACTGCCTTGGGAGCCGGAGCGCAGCTACTCACATTTTTACTCACACTTTAAGTTGGTCGGCGGTGGCGAGCTATGCACTGCCATGATCTGCTCCTGTGCGTAGCCGCCACGAAGTCCGACGCCAGGCCCACACGCGACAACCTTCTAGCTCCGTCGAGGATTTCACGGAGCGCCACGTTGCTCGCGCACGTCAGCTTGCGTTGCGCCTGGCATGAGGAACCCCAAGCGATACGATATCGCGAGCTCACGCTGGCTTCGGCTGATAGCGAAGAAGCCCTAATCCTGGGCTTGATTGCAGACGAAGCCGAGCAGGTTTGCATGAGCGACTCGCTGCACAAAATCGCGGATAAATCCATCATTGTCAGCGGACTATTGGGGCAGTGATGCCTCGATGGTGCAAACAAGTCCAAGCGGTGCGAAGTGGAGCTTCACCTCGCCGTTAAGCTCGTCTGCAAGACCACGTTCGATAAGCCGCGTGCCAAAGCCGCGTCTTGTCGGGGTTAATACCGGGGGGCCTCCACTTTCAGCCCAGCGCAACCGAAGCCGCCCAGCCTTGTTGATAACCCACGTGATGCTAACCTCTCCGCTGGCGTTCGAGAGGGCTCCGTATTTTACGGCGTTCGTTGCCAGTTCTTGCAGCGCCATCGCGAGCGCAAGGGCCATCCTAGGCGGCAGGCGAACTTGCGGGCCGTGGCAGTGGAAGTGCGCCACGCTTTCGCCCTGGAAGGGGGACACGGCCTTCGCCACGATATCGCTGAGGTTCGCGCCCTCCCAGCTCTCCTCCGTGAGCACATCGTGAACACGTGCCAGGGCGAACAAACGGGCCTCCAGCCCTGTTTTAGCTTCCTGCGTGGTTTGGGCATTCCGTAGCGTCTGGCTCGCGATCGATTGAACCGTCGCGAGCGTGTTCTTCACTCGGTGGTTCAGCTCATTGATAAGCATTTCGCGGTGCTGCTCAGCACGCTTACGCTCCGAGATGTCCCGCACCACGCGCACTCCATAAAGGGGATTTCCTTTTTCGTCATCGACTAAAGACGCATGTAGCTCGACCCAAACGATCTGCCCGTTCTTGTGTATGTAACGCTTCTCGACAATGTAATCCTTTATCTCGCCTGCCATTTGACGACGAAAGCGCTCCAGATCGATTTCTCGCTCGTCGAGGTGCGTGACCTCGGCAAAAGTACGACTTAGCAGTTCTTCTCGACTGAAACCCGTAATTGAAGTGAATTCCCCGTTTACGCGTAGGAATCGGCCGGTTAAATCGACCTCTGCGATGCCGACGAAAGCGTGCTCGTAAGTAGCGCGCAGTCTCTGTTCACTATCGCGAAGTGCTGCTTCCGTTCGCTTACGTTCGCTAATGTCGCGAAGATAGGCCGTGAAATGGGGCTGTCCTTCGATACCAATGGGGCTGATCGCAAGTTCGACGGGGAAGCGCGATCCATCTCCGCGAAGTGCATCCAGCTCAATGCGTTGACGGAGCACCGGCCCTTCTCCAGTCGCAAGATACTTGGCCATTCCTTGATAATGTTGCTGGCGAAATTCTGGTGGGATGATCAACTGAGCTAGATCCCGCCCGAGCACGGCATCGCGCGCAAGACCGAAAGTTCGTTCAGCCGCAGCGTTCCACTCGAGGATGCTGCTGTCGTCGGTGATCGTAATGATGCAATCGAGTGCGGCATCGAGGATTGCTCCCTTCAGGGCCTCGCTCCGCCGCAGCTTCAGCTCGCTGGTATGCCGAGCGGTATCATCCCGAAGCGTGAGAACAGCCCCGAACCGGCTTCCGTCAGGCCGGAAAACCGGACCTGCGGTCCCGATCGCCAGGACTTCGGAGCCATCGGGTCGACGAATACGCCAGCGGGCTTCTGTCACGGTCTCACCGTGCAGCACCGCGCGGGCGAGAGGCAAATCGTGCGGCGGATAAGGATGACCCTCCTCAGTAAATAGATGATAGGTCTCGCTGTAGCGATCGGGGGCAATGTCCAGTTTGGCTTGCCCGTGAATGCGCGAGGCCGCGCCGTTGACGAAGATGAGCTTGCCTTCGCGGTCGGTGACGATCACGCCTTCGGCTAGCTGGCTTAACACCGCCGCCATCTCGGCCGCGAGTTGCTCGGTTCGAGCGATGGCCTGAGAACGGGCGGCATCCGCCTCGACCCGATCTGTGATGTCAACCTGGATTCCGTCCCAGATGACATCGCCCTTAGGCCCGGGCCGGGGTGCGGAAGATATCCGATACCAACGGACGGAGCCGTCAGCACGGCGCATGGGCACTTCGATGTCAAAAGGCCGGCCAGTCCTAAGGGCTTCCTCTTCCGCCGTCCCGAAGGCCTCACGATGTTCCGGCAGTATCATTTCGTAGAGGAGCAAGGGATTCTGAATCACCTGATCCGCTTTGACACCGTTGAGACGTTCGCAGCTTTCGGCGACGAAACTGAAGCGGCGCTCACCGTCCTCACTCGAGAGGATGATCTGATAGACCATGGCTGAAGGCATGTTCGCGGCGAGGGAGCGCAGCCGCTCCTCGCTTTCTCGCAACGCCGCCTCAGCGTCATTCCGATCGAGCCGCAAAAGACCGTGGTCGCGGTGACCCGTATCGCTGCGCTCGAGGAAGCGAAGGGCCTCCCGGACTACCTCGCTAGCGCTACGATATCGTCCAGAGCTGACCTTCTCGGCTATGAAGCGCTGAAGCTCGGGCGTCAGGGAAACATTCTGACTGAAAAGCGACGGCATGATATCAGGGTGTCAGCCTTTGCCACCCCCGTCAACAGGCCCAAGATATGCCGAGCACGACACCAATATTCAGTAATCGAGGGTAAAGGGGAATTGGGAGGCTGGTTGCGACTTCCAAGAAGAGGCAGGCCGTGAGCAAACTCGCAAGCTCGATTTGGCCGCAGAAGGTTTTTTCGATTTCGATGGCCAAAGAACATTGCGTTTGGCTGCATCTATCGGAAGAAGCGAATCCAGGGGAAGCGGACATGGCCGTGCATGGCAACATCGACGCGATTGACCTCACCGATCTACCCATCGAGCAAAGTTCACTCTGGTAATAAATCAGAAAACCCCAAAGGCGCGAGGCATCGTCGTGCCCATCGGCGCGTTATTCTGCCAGCCGAATTCGACATATGGTCCGTCAATGCTGTTCGACATGGAAGACGGGCGACCTACCGAACGCGAGTACACCTAAGCGATCTTGCAGATCGTGCTGCGCGGGCAGGAGTCCGCGCGCCACTTTTGCCGCCGCCCGATGCAATCTCCAGCCTTATGAAATCAATCGGACAACCAAAACAACGCACTTCCTGATCAAGACGCTGCCGAAGGTCGCAAGCGAGATGGCGCTCAGCGTGCTCGCCTACATTCTTGGTCTTGCTATTAGTGCCGAGTTCTACTCGAGTAAAATCAGTTAGGCTCGCCTCAGTTGGCACCCTCTTTTACGCCCGGTGATTTTGAAAACTTGCGACCGACAAGGATGCGCGCGCCTTCCGGTCCTATGGACTCGTCGTGCAACTGTCCCTCCGCGACCGAGAATATCTGCCCCGGACCGTGCGCGACTGGCTCACTATCCAACATAACGTTAAATCTGCCGGAAAGGACTAATCCACGGATAGCGAAAAGATGCCTGTGGCGGCCTTTGCCGGGTCGTGCCTCCAAAGTCTGTAGCTCGATTTCAGTGTAACCGTCCGCTCTAAGCTGCGCTTCAAAGTCCTGTTCGTTCATTGGAACCTCCGATTCCTCGCCTCGCCTAGCCTTAGTTAAATTAGCCGTGGGCCAATAATTTGCACCACCTCCATTCCGATGACTAGCGGGGAAAGCGGCACCAAAACGAGCCGGGAATGAAAGCGTTAGCTTGACGGTTCCGCAACTCCGTCGGCGCACGGCCGCGTGTCCGAGTGTCGTCGAGAAGACTGTTTATTTTCGCGGATTACCGCTGGTTATCGCGGTAGGCCAACCGAGCGACCCTTCGGGGCCGGGTCGCTTGCGCAGCCACCATGACCAGTCCTCCGGAAGCAACGAAAACGGATCCTTATGAGCGAGTTCGCGCGCGGCCCAGACCGGCCAGTGCGGGTTCGACAGAGCTGGCCGCCCCAGGAATACCAAGTCAATCAGTTCCTCGCGAATGACCTGGTCGGCCACCGAGGGCAGCCCGAGATTCCAACTCACGCCCACGGGAATGCCCACCTCCCGCCGGACACGGTTACCACGCTCGACCATAAACGCCACGTCACCGAACGGGAGATCCTGAACGTCGTCGGTGTTCATGCCAAGGCTGAGATCGGCGAAATCGAGCCCGTGCTCCTTCATCACCCCCACCGCCCATACAGCGTCATCGAACTGAACGCCGTTCTCGTTGAAGTCGTCGGAGCCGAGGCGCATCGTTAGCGGTAGGCGCTCCGGCCACACCGCCCGGACCGCATCCAGCGCCTCGCGATGGAAGCGAACCCGATTCTCCAGGCTGCCGCCGTACTCGTCCGTGCGCTGGTTCGCCAGCGGCGAGAAGAAACTCGCGCCGAGATAACCGTGCGCAAAATGCATCTCTAGCCACTCGAACCCGGCGTCCAGCGCCCGTTGCGCCGCGCGGGCGTAGCTGCGGTGGATATCCTTGATCTCGTCGACTGACAGCGCATGAACGGGATAGGTGTAGCGACCGCCATAGGGGACTGCCGACGGGCCGCGAACTTGCCAGCCGTCAGGATGGTCAAGCGGCAACTGAATTTTGCCCTCCCAAGGTTTCAGCTCGCTACCCTTGCGGCCGGTATGGCCGAGCTGGATGGCAGGTACAGAACCCATGTCCTTGATGATCGCCGTCACCCGGGTGAGGCCCTCGATGTGAGAGTCGTCATAGATGCCGGCACAGGCAGTGCCGGTGCGACCATCAGGCGTGATCGCAAGCTGCTCCGGAAACACTAGGCCAAACCCGCCCGCAGCGCGGGATCCCATCAACATGATATGGAAGTCGTTCATCCGCCCGTCGATAGACCGGTACATCGTCATCGGCGACATCGCGATACGGTTCCGCAATGTGAGGCCCTTGAGCGTGAAGGGACTGAATAAATCCGGCATCGTTTATATTGTCCCCGACAATGGTTTTGTGTGATTCTCGGCCTTCGATGCGCAAAGTTCATCTCTTTATATAGATCAATAGCCGAAACGCTATCGGCGGGGCAGTGACAGCCTGCAGGTTCACCCTTCGAGCGCAGGGCCGCCAACGGCCGCCCATGATAATCGCTATTTTCGAGAAGATCGTTCGCGACCCAGTGTGCATCAGAACCCGCCATATGCCGTCAGAGCTGACGCTGACCATCCTTTAGCGCACCTACTCGCTCCTCGACCCGAAAGGCGGGATCGCGGTAGAGCGGATTATCCTCCTTTACGCGCTGCACCTAAATGTTGACAACCGAAGGTGTCGTTTCTTTACCATCGGGGCCAAGGTAGGAATTTGGCTGTCGCGCGCATCAGGCGCCTGCGCGATGGCTGGCAACCACACGATGAGCGCGCAAAAATAACCGCCATGCTCGACCGAGTGAAGACCGGCGGCAAAGTGCAGTTCGAAGCCGATCCGGCTCCCGACTTCTCAACTGGCGAGCGGCGACGGCGGTCAGGACCGTCGCCGCTCGCATTGCTATTCAATTGGGCACAACTGACAACGAAAGATCGCTTTCCCGCCAGAATGTATTCAGTCGTCATTCATTGCACGGCAGCTATGGTCTTCGAACGGTTACCAAAACGCGAGAGGAGAAGTGTCATGTCGGTAGTGAAAACATTGTTGACGGCGATGGTTCTGTTTGCGGTGGCGCCCGTTCTTCCGGCGCTGGCGCATGACGACGATTACAACGGTTACGGCGGTCATCGGCAGCTTCATGATCAGCTCGGCGACGCGCACGAACGCGCCCATGAGGAAGGTTTTTGGAGCCGTAGTGAGCACCGGGCGTACCATCGGGCGCTTCGCAACATCCACGAAGGCTATCACGATGAACGCGACGGATATCGGAGTTACCGCGCGCCGCGCTACTACAACGCTCCCCGCTATCGGACCTACGGTTACGGCTGGTAGCCGCATAGGGCGCTGCAAATAGACACGCAGTTTATCACCACGGAGAAGGATCATGTCACAGACTAAAGTAATCGGTGTTGTTGCCGCCCTCGCTTTGGGCCTGATGGCGACGTCCGCGGTAGCTCATCCAAAACTGAAGTCCACGGTCCCGGCTGCGGATGTGGATGCGAACGCATCGCCAAAGGAAAGCACCGTCGCTACAAAGGACAAAGCCAGCGGCGCTCCAAAGGAAATCCGGCTGATGTTTTCCGAAGGGGTGATCGCGAAGATGTCCGGAATCGTATTGAAGGACAAGGCCGGGAAGCAGGTTCCGACGGGCTCTCCGCAGGCCGATCCTCTGGATCAAAAGCAACTCGTCGTACCCGTTGCCACTCCGCTGGCACCAGGACGTTACAACGTAACCTGGCGCGCGGTATCGGACGACACCCATCGGGTCAAGGGCGAGTACAATTTCACCGTCGGTCGCTGATGGTCGACACGGGGCTGGTGTTCACGCGCTTCCTGCACTACTCGGCGACGCTGGTTCTGTTTGGCGTCGCCTTGTTTCCTCTCTACACCTATCCGCGCCATGAGCTCGACGGCATCGGCGGACGCAACCGCATGTTCGCGACCTACTGGGCGCTATCGCTGGTCAGTCTCGTTAGCGGTGCGCTTTGGTTCGCCAGCGTCGCGATGAGTATGAGCGATACCGGGATGAGTTGGGAGGCGGCGCGTTTCGTATTGACCCAAACGGCCTACGGCGCCGTGTGCCTGGCCCGGCTCGCAACGCTCGCCGCATTAGTTTGCGTGCTCGCGCTCCTTAGCCTTCGCCCGGTGCACCGCCTCGATCTTCTGTTCGCCACTCTATGCGCCTTTCTCGCCGCGAGCCTCGCGGGGACCGGTCACACCCAGATCGAAGAGGGGCTATCGCATCTTGGGCACATGCTTGCGGACGCGCTCCATCTCATAGGTGCCGGGGCCTGGCTCGGCGGCCTCGCTGTCTTGTTCTATCTAACTGCGACGTCGCTCAACCCGAGCTCTTCAGAAAGCACCCGACTTGAGGCCTTAACTGCAGCGCACCGATTTTCGGATATGGGATACCTCGCGGTTGCGACGATCGTTGGGTCCGGGCTGGTCAATTCGTGGTTTCTGGTAAGCCCGCTGACCAGTGTGATCGAGACGGAGTACGGCCGGCTTCTCCTCATCAAGGTGGCCCTTTTCACCGTCATGGTCGGATTGGCAGGCGTCAATCGGGTTTTCATATTGCCGGCGCTAACCACCGTAGGAGCTACCTGCGGCGTGAACACATTGCGACGTCTGCGGCTTCACATCCTGCTGGAGCAATGTCTTGGCCTCGCAATAATCCTGGTTATTGCATTCCTGGGCACCATGGAGCCTGCAATCAGCGCGTCGCAATGACCCGGTCGTTGGAAGAAACGCGGAAGGCGCGAAGCAGCGTGTGGATCGGCGCTCACGATTGACCCCTCCGGTTTTTGAAGAATCAAGGATTTACGGCGCCGATCGGCGTCGGAACCCCAGGCCGATTTACAAACAACTGCAAGGACGTCCGATATCGGTGGAAATAAGCAGGTTCAACGCAGCTCGATCGTGGCCTTCACCGGATGCTTACAGAACGACGTGATCGACGACGCGATTGCATTGTTTGCTAGGGCCTACACTGACCAGACCGTCGTGATCACGCGGCGCGCGTAAAGGCGAACGGAAACGCCCCAACGCGAGATTGACGCAAGCGCCACCGCATTGACCACGGTTTCGAGCGATCCGTGGAACCCTGCCGCCACGCCCTTTGCTTCTTGTCGGACGGGCAGACCACCGGGGGCTGACCCTTGAATCGATTACCCTGAAAAGCAATCATGGAAACCAGGATAATGCCTTAACCAAACGGCGCGTCATTGGATGTGCAAGTAAAGGCCTGGAAAACTCGGAAGCAGCTGCCTTGTCGAGTTCTCCCCAAGTGGGGTAAGGCGCGATCATCTGGGCCAGATCCCGCAACTTCAGTTTTTGTTCGATTGTAACGACCCACAGGTGTGCGAGTTCGCCGGCGTGCGCGCCCAGGATCGACGCTCCGAGGACGTGACCGCGGCGATGCGCAATCAGTTTGATCATTCCTTCGGCCGCTCGCTCGGTCTGGGCGCGGTCATTTGCCGAATAGGGAACGCGAACGATCCGTACGTCCTCGCCGAGTTCCTTACGCGCGATTTCTTCCGTCATGCCAATCTGGGCTAGCTCGGGATCGGTGTATGTCACCCAAGGCAGAGATCGGTAATCAATCTTTGCTGGTATCCTGAACAGTGCATTTCGGATGACAATCCCAGCGTGATAGGAACACACATGCGTAAAGCGTGGTCCGTTCACAACGTCGCCGGCGGCATAGATTCCCCGAG
>JACDAG010000348.1 GCA_013695565.1 Bradyrhizobium sp. | reverse complement strand
GAGCATGGCGCCGGTATCGATCACGTCCTGGCTGGTGGCCCCCCAATGCACGTAGCGCGCGGCGTCGGCGTCAACCTTGGCGACAGCAGAGGTCAGCGCCTTGACGAGGGGGATCGCAAGATTGCCGGACCGCGTCGCGGCTTCAGCCAATGCGGCGAGGTCGAATGATTCGGCCCGGCAGGCCCTTGTGATCGGCCCCGCCGCGCTGCCGGGGATAACACCGATAGCGGCTTCGGCACGGGCCAGCGCGGCCTCGAAATCCAGCATGTTCTGCAGGCATGTCACATCGTCGCATACCGCGCGCATCGCGGCGCTCGACAGCATCGGGGCAAGCAAGGGCGAAAGGGACGTGCTCATCGGCGCGACCTAACCATCCCCGGTTGGCAATGCCAACCCGGTTGGCTCTGCCAATGCCCCTGATCGGTTGGCGGTATTTCCGCCTGCGGCTTTGCGAATATGCATCGCTCATCGTCCCAGGGCGGCCTTTCCTTATGGGCGGCCGTGCATTACTTGGGGGATCGGATGTAGGCGTTACAGGAGGCACACCCATGGCCATGACGATGACCGGCGAAGTCCAGCTTGCGGCGCCGCGCGAGGCCGTGTGGGCAAAATTGAACGATCCGGAAGTGCTCAAGGCCTGCATCCCCGGCTGCGAGGAGCTGGAAAAGACCGAGGACAATGGCTTCCGCGCCACCGCCAAAATGAAGGTCGGGCCGGTCTCCGCCCGCTTCAAGGGCAAGGTCACGCTGAGCGATCTCGATCCGCCCAACGGCTACAAGATCTCGGGCGAAGGCGAGGGTGGGGTGGCCGGCTTCGCCAAGGGCGGTGCCACGGTCGGGCTTTCCGAAAAGGACGGCGGCACCTTGCTGAGCTACAATGTCGAGGCGCAGATCGGCGGCAAGCTGGCGCAGCTCGGACAGCGCCTGATCAACGGCTCGGCCAAGAAACTGGCCGACGAATTCTTCGCCAATTTCGCCAAGGCGGTGCAAGGATAGGACAAGGCTGGGATCAAGGGTAATTCCAGGCCAGCCGCTCGGGGCGGCCCCAGATTCCCGTGCTCTGTCCAGCCCGAATTTCACGTCCAGAGTCCCGCTTAGCCACATCGGGCCATGCCGGAAGTGAGTGACTGCCAAGGTTGCTCATTGCCGGGATGGCCCATATTATGGCCTTGGAATGATTTTAAACGCCTGCGCGGCCGATATGCGGCAGTGCAGCTCAAGAGAGTGCTGATGGCCAAGATTTCCCTGATCGTGAACGGCAATCCCGTAAACGCCAACGTCGACCCCCGTACCCTCCTGGTCCAGTTTCTCCGCGAAAACCTGCGGCTGACGGGCACCCATGTCGGCTGCGACACCTCGCAGTGCGGCGCCTGCGTCGCCCATCTCGACGGCAAGGCGGTCAAGGCCTGCACCACGCTGGCGGTCATGGCCGACGGCCACGAAGTCCGGACCATCGAGGGTCTCGCCGCCGACGGCGCGCCGCTGCATCCGATGCAGGAAGCCTTCCGCGAGCACCATGGCCTGCAATGCGGCTTCTGCACCCCCGGCATGATCATGACCGCGGTCGATTTGGTGCACCGCAAGGGAAATGACCTCTCGGACCAAATCATTCGCGAAGAGCTCGAAGGCAATCTGTGCCGCTGCACCGGCTATCAGAATATCGTGGCCTCGATCGCCGCCGGCGCCAAGGCGATGGCCAAATCCGACCTCGCCTAAGTCCGCCTCGCATATCGATTTCATCGCGACCGCGATCAGGAAGTTCTCATGTACGAATTCAAATATCATCGCCCCGCGACCGTGCGTCAGGCCGCCAATCTCCTGGTGAAGAACGAAGACGCCAAGGTGATCGCCGGCGGCCATACGCTGGTGCCGGTCATGAAGCAACGGCTCGCCAGCCCGCCGCATCTGGTCGATCTCTCCCATATCGAAGGCCTCGACGAAATCGAGATGAAGGGCCGCTCGCTGGTGATCGGCGCCACCGCCAAGCACGCCGCGGTCGCAAGCTCGGCGATTGTCGGCGAAGCGATCCCGGCGCTCGCCGAACTCGCAGGCATGATCGGCGATCCCGCGGTGCGCCACAAAGGCACCATCGGCGGCTCGCTCGCCAACAACGATCCGACCGCGGATTATCCGGCCGCCGTGCTGGCGCTCGGCGCCACCATCGTCACCAACAAGCGCCGCCTCAAGGCTGAAGAGTTCTTCCAGGGCCTGTTCACGACCGCACTGGAGAGCGACGAGATCATCACCAAGGTGATGTTCCCGCTGCCGAAGAAGGCGGCCTATATCAAATTCCGCAACCAGGCCTCGCGCTACGCGCTGGTCGGCGTGTTCGTCGCCAAGCGTCCGTCTGATGTCCGCGTCGCCGTCACCGGCGCCGGTTCGGACGGCGTGTTCCGCGCCGAGCCGTTCGAAGAGGCGCTGAAGAAGCGCTTCTCGCACAAGGTGCTCGACGGCATTTCGGTGCCGGCCGAAGGGTTGAACAGCGATCTGCACGGCAGCGCGGAATATCGCGCCCATCTGATCGGCGTGCTGACGCGCCGCGCCGTCGAAGCCGCGACGGCGAAGTAAGTTTGCCGTCTCCCGGCTCAGCAGGATTGGCTTTGTCATGAGTGCATCGGCGCTGCCTAAATCCGTCGATGCGATGCAGCAATTGCTGACCTCGCGCGGTTATCTCGCCGAGCGGTCGCTGGCGACGGTGACCTATCTGTCGCTGCGCATGGGACGGCCGCTGTTCCTCGAAGGCGAGGCCGGCGTCGGCAAGACCGAAATCGCCAAGGTGCTGTCGGCAGCGTTGGAGCGTAAGCTGATCCGGCTGCAATGCTACGAAGGCCTCGACGTGGCCTCCGCGGTCTACGAGTGGAACAGCGCCGCGCAGATGATCGCAATCCGTCTGGCCGAAGCCGGCGGCGATACCGACCGCGACCAGCTTGCCAGCGATATCTTTGCCGAGCGTTTCCTGATCAAACGGCCGCTGCTGCAGGCGCTGGAGCCGGATACGGCAGGCAGCCCGGTGCTGCTGATCGACGAACTGGATCGTGCTGACGAGGCGTTCGAGGCTTATCTTTTGGAAATCCTCTCGGACTTCCAGGTGACGATCCCCGAATTCGGCACGGTGAAGGCGCCGCAACCGCCGATCGTCATCATCACCTCGAACCGCACCCGCGAAATCCACGACGCGCTGAAGCGCCGCTGTCTCTATCACTGGGTCGATTATCCCAATGCCGAGCGCGAGCTTGCGATCGTGAAATCGCGCGTGCCGGATATTTCCGCCAAGCTCTCGCAGCAGGTCGTCCGCTTCGTGCAGGCACTGCGCAATCAGGATTTCTACAAATCGCCCGGCGTCGCCGAGACCATCGACTGGGCCACCGCGCTGACCGAACTCGACGCCCGCTCGCTGACCCCGCAAGTAGTCGGCGACACCCTGGGCGCGCTGTTGAAATACCAGGACGACATCGCGCGGATGCAGGGCGACACGCTGCAGAAGGTTTTGAAGGAAGCGACGAGCGACTGACGCGCGCGGCGTAACAAGAAGTTGTCATTCCGGGGCGTGCGAAGCACGAACCCGGAATCTCGAGATTCCGGGTCTGGTCCTTCGGACCATCCCGGAATGACGAAGGTTAGAGTTCTGCTATGGCCATCGATCACCTCAACCCGCCCACCGGCCAAATGGCCGACAACGTCATCGGCTTTGCCCGCGCGCTGCGCGCCGCCGGCATTCCGGTCGGACCCGGAGCGGTCATCGACGCTCTCAACGCGCTGCAGGTGATCGAGATCGGCAACCGCGCCGATGTCTACGCCACGCTGGAAGCGATCTTCGTCAAGCGTCACGAACATGCGCTGATTTTCGCGCAGGCCTTCGACCTGTTTTTCCGCGCCGCCGAGGAATGGAAGCACATGCTGGATTCGGTGCCGCTGCCGGATCACGCCAGGAAGAAACCGCCGCCGGCCTCGCGCCGTGTGCAGGAAGCGCTGGCGCAACCCTCGATGCGCGAGGAGGCCGCCCAGGAACAGGAGCAGGAACTGCGGCTGTCCGTCTCCGACAAGGAGATCCTGCAGAAGAAAGACTTTGCGCAGATGAGTGCGGCCGAGATTGCCGAAGTGACGCGCGCAATCGCCGACATGCGATTGCCGCAGGCCGAACTGCGCACCCGCCGCTACCAGCCGGATGCGCGCGGGCTCAAGCTCGACATGCGCCGGACGCTGCGCGCTTCCTTGCGCACCGGCGGCGAGATCATCGACATCCGCAAGCTCGGACGGATCGACAAGCCGGCGCCGATCGTGGCGCTGCTCGATATCTCCGGATCGATGAGCGAATATACCCGCCTGTTCCTGCATTTCCTCCATGCCGTCACCGACGCCCGCAAGCGCGTCTCGGTGTTCCTGTTCGGCACAAGGCTGACCAATGTGACGCGCTCCTTACGGGCGCGCGACCCTGATGAGGCGCTGGCGCGCTGCTCGTCGTCGGTGGAGGATTGGGCCGGTGGCACCCGGATCGGCACCTCGTTGCACTCGTTCAACAAATTGTGGGGCCGCCGCGTGCTCGGACAGGGCGCCATCGTG
>JACDAG010000329.1 GCA_013695565.1 Bradyrhizobium sp. | reverse complement strand
TCGCGATTGAGCGCCGCGCGCAAATCCAGTTCGAGCACGCGACGGGCCTGGGCGCGGGCATCCATTCCGGTCTCGAAGAAACGATAGGTGCCGCGGCCGTCCGCCTTGGCGCGGTAAAGCGCGAGATCGGCCTTCTTGAGCAGTTCATCGGGGTTCTTGCCGTCCTCGGGTGCCAGCGAGATACCAATGCTGACGCCGACGACGAGTTGGTGGCCGCCGATTTCGTAGGGCGCTCCGATCGTTTCGACGATGTGGCTGGCAAGCAAGGACACCGCCGAAGGATCGCAGTCGCTGCAGAACTGCACGATGGCGAATTCGTCACCGCCAAGCCTTGCCACCGTATCGTGTTCGGTGATGCATTCGCCGAGCCGGCGGGCCACTTCCTTCAGCAGGGCGTCGCCGACAGGATGACCGAGCGAGTCGTTGATTTCCTTGAAATGATCGAGGTCGAGACAGAAGACCGCGAGCTGATCGCTGCGCTTGACGAGGCGCAGCGCCTTCTCGAGCTGCTCGCGAAACAGCGTCCGGTTCGGCAGATTGGTCAGCGCGTCATGGCGCGCCATATGCGTGATCTGCTCCTGGGCCTGCTGCCATTCGGTGATGTCCTCGAAGGTCGCGACCCAGCCACCACCCCTCTTCGGCTGATCGACGACGCGGATCGAACGGCCGTTGCGGGTCACGACCCGGGTCAGGCTCTCGCCGGCTTTCGCCGCGGCCACTACCAAGTTGAAGAACTCTTCGGGATCGCCGTCCCATTTTCCCGCCGATTTCTGATCCTGCAGAACGTCGATCAGCAAGCGACCCTGCAGCGGCATGCCGGCGCGATCCATCATCTCGCTGTAACGCTGGTTGAACAGCAGGATGCGGCCGTCCGCATCGAACATGCAAAGTCCCTGCGACATGTTTCCGATTGCCGAGTCGAGCAAGACCTTTTGCTGATGCAGTTCGGTGCTTGAACGGCGATCGAGCATCGCCGCCAGGAACGATATGCCGAGAATGGCGAAGGCGGCGACCGCGGTCAAAAAGGAAAGTGCGGCCGGCGAGATCGTCAAACCGTCGGTGGTGAGGGTGGGATCCGCAACGAGGGTCACGGCCCCCATCGCCGTGAAATGGTGCGAAACGATCGCGATTGTCAGCAGGCCGGTGGCCGCGAGGGTATGGTTACGGTCATCCTTGCGCGCGGCGACGACAAGTGCGATCGCTGCGAATACGCTGCCGAACACGACGGAAGCCAGCACGATGCCGGGCGACCAGACAATGCGCGCCGGAAGCTCGAGCGCCATCATGCCGGTGTAGTGCATCGCTGCGACGCCAGCACCAACAACCGCGCCGCCCAGCGCAATCGTCGAGCGACGGTCGTTGAGCAAGGCAATGCTGAGGCCGACCGCCGCAATCGACACGGCGAAGATCAGCGAAATCAGCGTGACGGGAATATTGTATCCGGCCCCAGACCCGGGATCGTAGGCCAGCATCGCCACGAAGTGCGTGGCCCAGATTCCGCAGCCACCGACCGTAGCATCGAGGCCGACCCAGATCGCACGGGTGCGTCCCTGCGAAGCCCTGGCGCGGTGAAACAGGCTGATCGCCACCGCGCTGGCAAGCCAACAAATGATGCCACCGAGAACGACAAGCCGCAAATCATGCTCGGTAACGAGGCAATTCAGAACTTGATACATTACAGGCCCCTGCTATCGGCCTGTAATGACAGTGCTAATGGTGCATTTGAGTTAACGCCGCGGTTTCGCCTGCGCCAATGGTGAACAAATGCTTGGGACACTCGCTTGGCGGTTGTGGGCCGCCGTAATTGCCCGACATTGCGGGATCAACGCGCCCCGAAAGTGATAAGGCTCAGGGATGCCGAAAAGATCGATGCAGGCGAACACGTCCGGCGCTGGCAAGGATCAAACCTCACTTGCCGCAAGCCGTGACGCAAAACGTCGTGCGAATGTTTCCCGCGCGGCGTTTTGCCGCCCTCAGTGGTCCGAACAGATAAACTCACGATCCGAACGTTGACCTTGAACGGGGTAAGCGCGGCTCCTTGTCAGTTGTCTTTTCCTTGCCGGGCGGTTCTGGCGCGCACCGTCATATTCAGCTCTCGTGCTAACCGGCTTTTTTCCTGCAGAATATGCCGGAAAACCTCACGAAAACGCCGCCGGGAACGCCGGGATGGTGCGGCGAAAGGAACCCCGGGAACACTTCCGATCGCGACTCACAATCGTTAACGCGGCACCATATGTAGGCCATATGACAAAGGCGGCGAACGAACAGGCAAGCCAAGCTTGTCAAGGACTGCACAACGGTCCGGTTTTGGCTTATGGGTCTTCACGCACGGTGCGTCTGACCGTCGCCGGTCACTTCATGTGACCGGTTTTTCTTACGTTTTGCCGCCCCGCCGGGAGGATGAATGCATCGGCTGCTGACCACGCTCGGGCGTGGTTTCAAGGAGAAGATCGGCTGGAAACGGCTAGGGATCGTTGCGAGTCTCCTCATCATCATTCTTGCGGTCACCCATCTGGTTCGCACCCTGAAGGGGGTCGACACCGCGATCATTCTGACCGCACTGACCGAGATCGCGCCGCATCGCATCGCGCTGGCCGCCCTGTGCGTGGTAGGCGCGTTCTGCACGCTGACTTTCTATGATTTCTTTGCGTTGCGAACCATCGGCAAGAATCACGTCCCCTATCGCATCGCCGCGCTGTCGAGTTTCACCAGCTACACGATCGGCCACAATATCGGCGCCACCGTCTTTACCGGCGGCGCGATCCGCTTCCGGATCTATTCGGATTACGGACTGACCGCGATCGACGTCGCCAAGATCTGCTTTCTCTCAGGCCTGACCTTCTGGCTCGGCAATTTGTTCGTCCTCGGCATCGGCATGGCCTGGCACCCCTGGGCGGCCTCGGCGATGGACCTGCTGCCGCCATCGATGAACCGGCTGATCGCGATCGGCTGTCTCGCCGGCATCGCGGCCTATTTCCTGTGGTTGGTACTGGGCGAGAACCGCCGCGAACTCGGCCAGAACGGCTGGAAGGTGGTGCTGCCCTCGGCGCGGCTGACGCTGCTGCAGGTCATGATCGGCGTGGTCGATCTCGGGTTCTGCGCGCTTGCGATGTATCTGCTGATGCCGACGGCACCTCACATCGATTTCGTATCGCTTGCGGTGGTCTTCATCCTGGCGACCCTGCTCGGCTTCGCCAGCCATGCGCCGGGCAGCCTCGGCGTGTTCGACGCCGCGATGCTGGTGGCACTGCCCCAGTTCAGTAAGGAGCAATTGCTGGCCACCCTGGTGGTGTTCCGGATCCTGTATTTCCTGATCCCGTTCGGGATTTCGATCTCGATCATGGGGACGCGCGAACTCTGGCTCAGCGTGGTGCAGCCCTGGCAGGAACGCCGCAGGCTCGCGGAGGCCTGCACCGCCTCGGCCCGGGTGCAGCGTCAGCCGGTCAAGCGCCGCCAGTCGTAGAACCTATACTCGGTAACAGCGACGTTATCGCTGCCGCGCAGCCTTTTTGGGCCAAGGCTGCCTCATTCACTTATTTCTGCCTTACCGCTAACGTCAAACGCGCCATGGCCGGAATTCTCCCACGTTCAATGATTTCAGTCGCGCTGCTCGCCAGCGGGCTGGCTGCGCTGTCTCCGCCGTCAGCACACGCGCAGACCGCGCCCGACGGCGCCATGCAACCTGGCGGGGCCTTGCAGCCTGGCCGGGCCTTGCAGCCCGGCGGGGCCTTGCAGATTTCCTGGGAGGTCCGCAACCGCTTCCGGCTGTTCCGTGAAGAACGGGACTTCCTGCTGCACACCGACTCTGGCCGCGGCCGCAGCGTTCTGGCCGCGGAGCAAGCGCTGGGAGTGCAAAGCGACGGCCGCGGCTGGGCGCGAAACACCGTCAACCGGCTTTGCATCGATCTTGCCGGCCGCGTCAGCGAGCCCTGCACCCGTGACAACGTCAAGGAAAGCTATCTGACGCCGGTCGATCATCCGATTATCGTGCGGCTGACCGGGCCGGTACCGGTCGGCGCCACCTGTGCCTGGTCGTTCGACGATGGCGACGGGCCGCAGGGATCCACGTTCGATTGCGCCGAGCCGGTCAATTTCAGGGTCCGCTATGGCCGCACCACCGTTGCCAGCGTCGACGTCTCCTCCGGCTCGGACGGCAGCCAGCGCGTCGCAACCGAGATCGCGGTGCGCGATATCTTCATCGCCGGTCTCGGCGACAGCATCGCTTCCGGCGAGGGAAATCCCGACCGCCCTGTCGCGCTGTCCGATGAAGGCTTTTGTTTCCGCTCCTATCTGGGAGCGGCTTACTCGCAATATTACCGCCCCAGCCGCGCCGGCTATAAAGGCGGGCGCGCCTGCGAGGCGCCGGACCTGCTGTCGGTGTGGCAACGGCAAAGTGCGCTCTGGCTCAACGCAGCCTGCCACCGCTCGCTCTACAGCTACCAGACCCGGACCGCGCTGGCGCTTGCCGTGCAATATCCGCACATCGCGGTGACCTATCT
>JACDAG010000280.1 GCA_013695565.1 Bradyrhizobium sp. | reverse complement strand
GAAAGCATCCAGCTTGAGCGCGGCCAAACCAACACGGCGCTGCAGGCGCCGGCTCCGGTCACCGCCCAGGTCAGGGACATCATCGCCAAGCGCCGGGCGGAGGGCGATCCCCTGCTATCGAGCGCGCTCGAACGGATCGCGGCGAGCGGGATTTCGGAGGGCGATCGCCTGATCGCCGATGTCCGGCAAGCCTATGACCGCGTCAAGCAATCGCGCCAGCGCGCCGATGCGGCGCTGCAGGTGGCCAAGGAGCAGCGTGACGCCGAGCTGCTGAAGTCCTGGTATCCGGCCTTGTCCGATCTGCTGGCGAAGATTCAGACCCTGTGGACGTCGGCATCGCGCGAAGTGAGCAAGGAAGACGCCATCGTCGGCCAGCTCACGATCGTCAAGCAAAGCGCCTTTCTGATGCGCGAATATGCCGGCCGCGAGCGGGCCATGCACGCGGCGAACCTGTCGGCCAACCGGCCGCTTTCGGCCGAACAGCAGCGCGACATGGCCACCTGGCGCGGTTACGTTCAGTCGGCCTGGCAAACTATCCGCGACGCCAGCGCCGGCGGCGCCCCCAGGCTCGTTGCCGCGGTGGCCGATGCCGAACAAGGCTTCATTCAGAAATTGCAGACCCATACCGACGCGATCACCCGGGCCGGCGTGGCCGGGGGCGCTTATCCGATGTCGGTTCAGCAGTGGTTCGACGTCTCGAACCCCGGCGCTGGAACTGATCGTCCGGATCAAGGACGCCGCGGTCGACGTCACCACCGAACATGCGGCAATGAAGGCCGGCGCTGCCGAGTGGCGTCTGATCCTCGTGATCGCGCTGACTGCGATCGGCTTCGCGGTCAGCGCATTCTCGATCTGGGTCGTTTCGCGCCGTGTCGCCCGGCCGTTGCTGGCGATGACGGCTGCGATGCGGCGTCTTGCCGGCGGTGAAAATTCGACCGACATCCCCGCACTGTTGCGCGCCGACGAGATCGGCGAGATGGCCCGGTCGGTTCAGGTGTTCCGGGACAATGCGATCAAGGCCGACGCGGTGTCGGCGGATCAGCAGGCCGAGCGTCAGAAGAAAGAGCGCCGCCAGCAGTTGATCGACTCGCTGACCAGCGGATTCGACCGTCACGCCACCGCCGTGCTCGAAACAGTTGCCTCTTCCGTCGCGGAGATGCGCGCGACGGCGGCGAAAATGTCGGCTGTGGCTACCGAGAATACCAGCAAGTCGTCGGCCGTCGCCTCCGCCGCGCACGATACGTCCGTCAATGTGCAGACCGTCGCAGCGGCCACCGAACAGCTTTCGGCGTCGGTCGCCGAGATCGGCCGCCAGGTTACGCACTCGGCGAGCATTGCCGCAAAGGCGGTCGAGGAAGCGAGCCAGACCAACGCCGATGTCCAGAGCCTTGCTACGATGACCGAGAAGATCGGCGACATCATGAAGCTGATCAATGACATTGCGTCGCAGACCAATCTTCTGGCGCTGAATGCGACCATCGAGGCGGCCCGGGCCGGGGAAGCCGGCAAGGGTTTTGCCGTCGTGGCGTCGGAAGTGAAAAGCCTCGCCAACCAGACGTCAAAGGCGACCGAAGATATCTCCAGCCAGATCGCAGCCATCCAAGGCGCCACGCACAAATCGGTCGCGGCCATCGCGGGGATCGGAAAGACCATCGGTGAGATCAGCCAGGTTGCCGCCGCGATTTCAGCCGCGGTCGAACAACAGGGCGCGGCGACGCAGGCGATTGCCCGCAACGTGCAGCAGGCCGCCACCGGAACGCAGGAAGTGTCGGCCAACGTCGTGGGCGTGACTCAGGCCGCGTCGGACACCGGTGCTGCCGCGACGCAGGTCGAAGCGGCCGCCAGCACGCTGTCGGCGGAATCACAGCGGCTGCGCGAGCAGGTGGGTACCTTCCTTGCTCAGGTTCGCGCGGCCTGAAGCGCGGATGTGCGGCTCCCGGGTGCGGACAGTTGCACTCTGACCGTGCCGCATCGGGGTTCCGTCAGGACGAGCTTAAAATCTGGCCCGAAAGGGTGCGGTCAGTTCCGCAGATCATGTGCGCCTGAATAGAGCGCGTCTCTCACCAGATTACATTTCGGTAATCCGCCTTGCGTATTCACTCGGCGCGGCGCCTCGACGCACCGCGGCTTCTTGAAGGGGCCCCCGCAGGCTTCCTACATCAGGGGTGCCTGCCACGGCAATACGGCCGCGGCGGCAGGGAGGCACAAATGAGCTATCTGAAGACTGCCATTCTGTTGGCCGGTCTCACCGGCCTCTTCATGGGCGTCGGCTATTTGATTGGCGGCGCGGGCGGCGCCATGATTGCGCTGCTGATCGCGGCCGCGACCAATCTGTTCGCCTACTGGAACTCGGACCGCATGGTGCTGTCGATGTACGGCGCCCATGAGGTCGACCGGCGCACCGCGCCTGACCTGTATAACCTCGTGGCCGAGCTTGCCGGGCGCGCCGGCTTGCCGATGCCGCGCGTGTTCCTGATGGACCAACCGCAGCCCAATGCCTTTGCCACCGGCCGCAATCCGCAAAATGCGGCGGTCGCCGTCACCACGGGTTTGATGCAGTCGCTCAGCCGCGAGGAACTGGCCGGTGTGATTGCGCACGAGCTCGCGCATATCAGGAACCACGACACCCTGCTGATGACGGTGACCGCGACCATCGCCGGCGCGATCTCGATGGTGGCGCAGTTCGGCATGTTCTTCGGCGGCAACCGCGACAACAATCATGGCCCCGGCATCATCGGCTCGATCGCGATGATGATCCTGGCGCCGCTCGGCGCCATGCTGGTGCAGATGGCGATCAGTCGGACCCGCGAATACGCCGCCGACGATCTCGGTGCGCGGATCGTCGGTCAGCCGATGTGGCTCGCCTCCGCGCTCTCCAAGATCGCCAACGCCGCGCATCAAGTCCCGAACGCCGAAGCCGAGCGCAATCCCGCGACCGCGCACATGTTCATCATCAACCCGCTGTCGGGGCACGGCGTCGACAATCTGTTCACGACGCATCCCTCAACCGAAAACCGCATCGCCGCGCTGCAGCAGCTCGCGGCGGAAATGGGCGCGCGGGTCGGAACGGCCTCCGCCAATACGGCAAACAACACCCCGCGCCGCGGCCCGTGGGGCCGGCCCTCGGCCTCGCGCGGACCGTGGGGATGAGCGTAATCAATGCATGCGGTGATGCCTGGCGGGGGTATCCGACGTGTATCCCCGCAAATCCGCATATTGCTTCATCTGCTCCGGCGACAGGATTTGCGCCGTCTCGAGATGGTACTTGAGGTGCGCGTTTCGCAGTTCGGCCTGTGTCAGGCCGATCTTCATCGTCGCGTCCTGCAAAGCGTCCGATGTGATCGATCGGCCGGCGAATTGTCGGTCGAGCGCGCCTTCCTGCTCGATCAGTCGCGCGCCGATCGGCGTGGCTTCCGCCTTCATGGCATCGAACAGCTTTTGAATCCGCAGCTTCTGCTCGGCCGATAGCGCCAGCCGATCCGACAATTCCAGCACATGCAGGGGTCCGGGATAGCCGTTCAGTTCGGCAGCAAGCGCCAGGCCCATGCCCCTTCCGGCTTTCAGATCGTCGATCTGCTGTGCCGAGAGCGCCTTGATCGAACGGGTCTGCATGCCGGCATAGGGCGTCTGTGCCAGCGCGGCGGTCGAAGCGAAGGCAAGGATACCGATGGCTGCGGTAATGGCTTTCATGAAATTCTCCTCTGGTGGCGAGCGGATCGTACCAATCCGGGCGGCGGCTGGACATCAAGGTTCCGTCATCTCAGGGCAATGACGGCTGAGTGCGACAAATCTACACGACGGTCGCGCCTGGCGTAGCCTTGGCGACTTGTCCGCCGTAGCTCAACGAGCGGAGGCGGAAGCCGGGGCAAGCACTTCTGATTTATGGAAATCATGTCAAGCCCCAAAATAAAAATTTATCCGAAGGAAAAATCAGTGGCATATCGTGGTCATCCCGTCCCATTCAGAGGGGCGTTGGCCATCGTCACAACGAGGGACGGGTCGCGGTGGACGTGGATGTTGCGCCTGACGAGCGTGACGGAAGCGTACGGCGAAGTCGTGTGGTCCTGACGTCGCGTTGCTGGCGTCAATGCTCCTGGGAGACATTCGATTTCCCAGGGCGCAACGGAGGCAAAAGAGCCGTTCTCCGGGGAGATCACGTATAAGCCGT
>JACDAG010000245.1 GCA_013695565.1 Bradyrhizobium sp. | reverse complement strand
GGTGACGGCGATACGGTCGAGCGACGTGAAGGCGATGGTGGATGCCTTCATCACGCGCGCGATCAGCGGCATCAACGCTTCGGCGTGGCCGCGCTTCATCGGCAGCGATTCCTGCGCGATGATCTTGGCCGCGTCGGTGTCGAGCACGGCCGCGGCGCAGGCATCAAGCGCGGTATCGATGGCGAGGATCAGCATGAGGGAGCGAATGGCGAGTGGCGAATGGCGAATAGAATGTCAGAGCCAATCCCTATTCGCCATTCGCTACTCGCCATTCGCCAATCCCCTTAGATCGGCCGGACTTCGACCACGTCGGGCACGAAGTGCTTCAACAGGTTCTGGATGCCGTGCTGCAGCGTTGCCGTCGATGACGGGCAACCGGCGCAGGAGCCCTTCATGTTGAGATAGACCACACCGTCCTTGAAGCCGCGGAAGGTGATGTCGCCGCCGTCATTGGCGACCGCGGGGCGCACCCGCGTCTCGATCAGGTCCTTGATGGTCGCGACCGTCTCGGCGTCGGCTTCGTTGAAGAATTCGTCTTCCTCGTCGAGCGCCTCGTCATTCCCCGCGGTGCCGTCGGCCAGCAGCGGCGCGCCGGACATATAATGTTCCATGATGGCGCCGAGGATCGCCGGCTTGAGATGCTGCCAGTCGCTATCGTCCTTGGTCACGGTAACGAAATCGGAGCCGTAAAACACGCTTTTGACGCCCTGCACGTCGAACAGCCGTTCGGCCAGGGGCGAGCGCGCGGCGGCCTCGCGGTTGGCGAATTCCATCGTGCCGGTGTCGAGCACGGTTCGGCCCGGAATGAATTTCAGGGTGGCGGGGTTGGGGGTCGCTTCGGTCTGGATAAACATCTGATATCTCCGGCGTCGCCGGTTCAAGGCCGGCGCGTGGGTTTGCTCTTAGCAGATGGCGACGGCCAGCGCACGGTCAAGGGGCGCAGACCTGCCGTTCGGGACCTGCAATTCCCTCAATTTGCTCAGGAAAGCCCGTCGATATCGGCGTCTTTCAGGCCGCCGGAAACGATGGTGACCGGGATCGGGAACGAGCCGGCGGCCTGGGCGATCATCGCGATCAGCGGGCCGGGGCCTTCGGCGCCCGGATTGGCCGCCAGCACCAGCATCGAGATGTCGACGTCCTTGTCGATCACGTCGAGGATCTGTTCGGTCGGATTGCCCTCCCGAATCACCCGCTCCGGCGTGATCGCGGCAATGCCATTGGCGCGGCCGGCGGCGCGGTCGAGCGCCTCATTGGCGGCGTCTTCCGCTTCGGCGCGCATGATATCGGCCACCCCCAGCCATTGCTGGTTCTGGTCCTCGATCTCGATGATGCGCAGCATCACCACGCCGCCGCCCACCCGGATCGCCCAGCGGCTGGCATAATAGACCGCGCGGTCCCACTCCGCGGTGTCGTCAACGATAACAAGACATTTTGGCTTGTGACCCGTCTCGTAGCTTCGTCGCTGGGTGGTCATGCATGTCCCGGTGCTGCGCCAAACCGACGCATGCTGCCACGGCGCAGCCGTATCAGACAAGCGGAGTTGCTGTTCTCGATCTCGCGGCGATGGAATCTTACCTCTCCCTCGGGAGAGGTCGCGAGCATCTTGCGAGCGGGTGAGGGGTTGCGGTCCCTCGTTAGAACTTAACCCCTCACCCGGATTGCTGCGCAATCCGACCTCTCCCGATGGGAGAGGTGAAGCAGCGGATGCTACCGCTTGCGGATGAAGCCGACGATGTCCTTGGCCGCCTTCATGGTTTCGGCGGCGATCGCCTCGGCGCGCTCGGCGCCGTCGATCAGAATTGAATCGACATGATCGGGGTTGGCGACCAGCCGTTTCATTTCCGAGGCGATCGGCGCCAGTTTTGTCACGCAAAGTTCCACCAGCGCGTTCTTGAAGCTGGAGAACTGCCCGCCGCCGAACTCGGTCAGCACACTTGCCTTGCTGCGATCCGACAGCGCCGCATAGATGCCGACGAGATTGTCGGCCTCGGGCCGCGCCTCCAGCCCCTTCTCTTCCGACGGCAACGGTTCCGGATCGGTCTTGGCTTTGCGGATCTTTGCCGCGATGGTCTCGGCATCGTCGGTCAGATTGATCCGAGAATTATCCGACGGATCCGACTTCGACATCTTCTTGGTGCCGTCGCGCAGGCTCATCACCCGCGTCGCCGGTCCGGTGATCACGGGCTCCGGCAGCGGAAAGAACAAGCCGTCGTTAAAGCCATTGCCGCGGATCGAGTCGGCGAAGTCGTTGTTGAACTTCTGCGCGATATCGCGCGAAAGCTCCAGATGCTGCTTCTGGTCCTCGCCGACCGGCACATGGGTGGCGCGATACACCAGGATGTCGGCCGCCATCAACACCGGATAATCGAAAAGCCCGACGGAGGCCGCCTCGCGATCCTTGCCGGCCTTATCCTTGAATTGGGTCATGCGGCCGAGCCATCCCATGCGCGCCACGCAATTGAATATCCACGCCAGCTCCGCATGGCCGGAGACCTGGCTCTGGTTGAACACGATATGCTTTTTCGGATCGATGCCGGCGGCGATGAAGGCCGCGGTAACTTCGCGGGTACAGCGCGCCAGTTCGGCCGGACCGCCCCAGACGTCCACCCCTTGCGTGATCGCGTGCATGTCGACCACGCAATAGATGCAGTTGTGCGTTTCCTGCAGCTTCACGAAGTTGACGAACGCGCCGAGGTAATTGCCGAGATGCAAATTACCCGTCGGCTGGACGCCTGAAAAAACCCGTTCAACCATGGCCATCGTAGTGCTTCCTGCGAATTGTCGGTTTGGCGCGCTCGTTTGCCAATAGGCGCTCTGCGCCGTCAAGTGCCATTTAAGCCTTAGTCGCGCAAGTCGCCGACTTGGTTCTGCCGGATCGCGCTGATCGCCTCGCGCCAGTCGGTGATGCCGAAAAGCCGCAGAAACAGGCCGTAAATCGCGATCCCGGCGGCAATCAGGATGAGCAGGACAGTCGCCTGCAGCAGGCCGTGTAAATCCTGGGTGAACGCGGGTGTCACCCGCGTCGCCAGCCACAAGGTCGCGCCCATCGCCAGTGCGGCCGCAATAATGCCGGGCAGCCGCCGTCGCGCGGCGGCGTCGATCGAAAACCCGAATGTTTCTCCGCCGCGGCGGATCAGGGTGAAGGCCGTGCTCCAGGCCCCGATCGCGAGGCTGGCGGCGACGCCGCTGGCGCCGAACCAATGTCCGAGCAGGACAGAGAGGACGATCGCGAAGATGACGCCTTTGAGTGTCGCGAGCAGCGGCGTCAGCGTATCCTCGCGCGCAAAGAACGCCGGCGATAATGCTTTCACCAGCACATTGGCAGGTAACCCAAGCACCAGCCACATCAGCGCATGCGCGGTCGCAATGGTGTCGGCAGACGTAAAGGCGCCGTGCTCGAACAGCATCCGCACCACCGGCTCGCTGAGCACGATCAAACCGAGCATCGCCGGCAGCGCCAGCCCGACCGCGAGTTCGAGACCGCGCGATTCCGCATGCGTAACCGCGGCCTGATCGCCACTGCGCAGGGCGCGCGTCATTTCCGGAATCAGCACCGTGCCCATGGCGACGCCGACAATGCCGAGCGGCAGTTCGACCAGGCGGTTGGCGAAATAAAGCCACGACACCGCCGAAGGCGATGACGACGCAATGATCGCGCCGGCCACCATCAGCAGCTGCGGCGTGCTGCTCGCGATCATGCCGGGGACGGCCTTGCCGAGAAAGCCGCGGATTTCCGCATCGAACGAAATCCGTAACGGCGTTGCGGTCATGTCGCCACGGCGCAGCACCAGAATGGAGAGCTGCAACAGCCCGGCGATGCCGATGGTGGCGCTGAGGATCTGCGCGGCGTGAACGGCGTCCTGCCGCCATGCCAGCAGTACGGCCATCACGGATATCAGCGCGATATTGAACAATAGCGGCGAGAACGCCGTCAGCGCAAAACGGCCTTGTGCGTTCAGCAGCGCCATCATCACCGTGACCGGCCCGGCGAAGGCGAGGTAAGGCAGCATCAGCCGGGCATCGCCGACGGCGAGCTGCAAGGTCTCGCGACCAGAGAATCCCGGCGCCAGCGCCATGATGACAAAAGGCATCAGCAAAGCCAGCAGCAAGGTGGCCACGATCAGCGCTGAGGTGATGGTGCCGAGCACGCGGCCGGCGAAAGCCGCCGCCGCCACGGCACCTCCGGTGTCGCGCACGCGCAGCCACGCCGGGACCAGCGCGGCGTTCAGCCCGCCCTCGGCCAGCAGGCGCCTGCTCACATTGACCAATTGAAAGGCCGCCAGGAACGCATCCGTGATCGGCCCCGCGCCAAGCAGCGCCGCAACCAGCGAATCGCGCAGGAATCCAAGCAGGCGCGAGGCCAGCGTTCCCGTGGACACCGTGAGAAAGGAGCGGATCATGGCGTCTCTATAGCAGCCAAGTCGACGGCTGGCAGTACGGCCAACCGGTCATCCCCGGCGCAACGGCCTTCGTTGTCGCCCGGCGCAACGGCCTTGCCGTTGTCGGCCGCGCATCGGCGGAGTGGACCTCGAAGGCCGGGCGATGCCGGACGTAAAAAACTCCCGGACGCGAGGCGCCCGGGAGTTTTGGCATCAAGCATTTCTTGTTGTTCAGCAGAGGGTGACAGTGCGGCCGCTGGGAAGCCTGACCTGATCGCCAATCCCACCCAGTGTGAGCCGGCTCACGGCGTTTGGACGTCCCAAACACTATCTACGGTTGAAGATCGGATGACCCGATCTCCTTCAACAGGAGAAGATCATGCAACAGGAGAAGATCATGAGCGAAATGAGGATGGACGAACTCGACACGGTCAACGGAGGCAAATTCCTCCTCGTCACCGACAAGGGCTATGTCGGCCTCGAAATCAGCATCAGCGGCTATGGCTTTGCGGTATGGGCGACTCAGGGATCGCTTTGCGGTTCCGTGATCACGCCAAGCAATCCCACCGGCACGCCCGGCCACTGCACACCGCCGTGAGGTCGCGACCCCGTTCTTCCGAGGCCGGGGCCGTTGCCACTGACCCTGCTCTCGCGTTCCCGGTGACGCTCTCTGGTGTTGGGCGTCAGCGGCCGTTCGCGCTTCTCCCGGTACGTCCGCGTCAGGCGATACCGGCCAACCGGTTTAAATTTATGGGTTCACGCCTTGATCGGGCCGTGATAGGCCCCAGCCCTTCGTGATGGCTGCAACTGGACGGTGAGATGGCTGACGCAAAATACGACGTGCTCGGGATCGGCAATGCGATTTTCGACGTGCTGGTGCAGACCGACGAGGCCTTTCTCGGCCGCCATGGCATGACCAAGGGCGGCATGGCGCTGATCGACGAGGCGCGCGCCACGGCGATCTATGCCGATATGGGCCCGGCCACCGAAATGTCCGGAGGATCGGCGGCCAACACCATCGTCGGCATCGCCAATCTCGGCGCGCGCGCGGCCTATGTCGGCAAGGTTCGCGACGACCAGATCGGCAAGCTCTATACCCACGACATCCGCGCCGCCGGTGTCATCTTCGAGACCAAGGCCGCGGCCGACGGTCCCGCCACCGGCTGCTCCTACATCCTGGTGACGCCGGACGGC
>JACDAG010000239.1 GCA_013695565.1 Bradyrhizobium sp. | reverse complement strand
TCAGCCGGTGGCCGTGGCAGCCGCCGCAGGGCACGTTGGAAAAATACTTGCCGAGTTCCTCGCGCGCCCATTCGCTGTCGGTCTCGCGGTAGCGGCGGTCGATATTGGTGATGACGCCCTCGAACGGCTTCTTGGTGTCGTAGGAGCGCACGCCGTCTTCATAGGAGAATTTTATTTCGTCGTCGCCGGAGCCGTGCAGCAAGGCTTGCTGCACCTTCTTGGTCAGGTCCTTCCACTTGGTGTCGAGCGTGAACTTGTAGAATTTGCCGAGCGCGGTCAGGGTCTGGATGTAATAGGGCGACGACGATTTCGCCCACGGCGCGATCGCGCCCTTGCGCAGGGTCAGCTCCTTGTCGGGAATGACCAGTTCTTCGTCGATATGCTGCTCGACGCCGAGGCCGCCGCAGGCCGGGCAGGCGCCGTACGGGTTGTTGAAGGAAAACAGGCGCGGCTCGATTTCCGGAATGGTGAAGCCGGAAACCGGGCAGGCGAACTTTTCCGAGAACAGGATCCGCTCGGGACCGCTCTTGTCATGAATCTTAGCGGTCTTCTTGTCGGATTTTTTCTCATCGGACTTCTTGTCGCCGGCGGCGGGCGGCGCCTCGGCATATTCGATCACCGCCAGGCCCTCGGCGAGTTTCAGCGCGGTCTCAAAACTTTCCGCGAGGCGCTGGCCGATATCGGGGCGGACCACGATGCGGTCGACCACCACGTCGATGTCGTGCGGGAATTTCTTGTCGAGTGTGGGGGCTTCCGACAGCTCGTGGAAAGCGCCGTCGATCTTGACGCGCTGAAAACCCTTCTTGAGGTATTCGGCGAGCTCCTTCTTGTACTCGCCCTTGCGGCCGCGCGCGACCAGCGCCAGCAGATAGAGCCGGGTGCCTTCGGGCAGATCAAGCACGCGGTCGACCATCTGCGACACCAGCTGGCTTTCGATCGGCAATCCCGTCGCGGGCGAGTAGGGCACGCCGACGCGCGCCCACAACAGGCGCATGTAGTCGTAGATCTCGGTGACGGTGCCGACGGTCGAGCGCGGGTTCTTCGACGTGGTCTTCTGCTCGATCGAGATCGCCGGCGACAGGCCGTCGATCTGGTCGACGTCGGGCTTCTGCATCATCTCGAGGAACTGGCGCGCATAGGCCGACAGCGACTCGACGTAGCGGCGCTGGCCCTCGGCATAGATGGTGTCGAAGGCGAGCGAGGATTTGCCGGAGCCGGACAGGCCGGTGAACACCGCAAGCTTGTCGCGGGGAATCTCGACATCGATGTTTTTCAGATTGTGCTCGCGCGCGCCGCGGATCGTAATCGCGCGCGTCGCGGAGCCGGCGTTCTGTTGGCGCTTCGCCCTGAGTATTTCATCCATATCGGCATTTCCGGGCGCGCGGCGCGCCATTCCTGGGCGCGCAGCATCGCCGGGAATTCCGGGATCAGGCACCTGTGGGTAATGCTGGAACGTAGGAAGAACGCGCGGCGATTTCCAGTGCTCTCGACGAATCATCAACGGATTGTTTCGAAGGAGCTTTTGGTGGCGGCGCGTGGCAGCAGATGGCAGTGGAACCGCAGGCCGCACCTAGCAAAAAGGCCGGCGCGAGGCCGGCCTTTCGTTATGTCGTTGGTTGCAGCGAAGCTCAGTACTTCGCAATGACCGGACCACCCCAGCGATAGTTGACGCGGACGGTGATGAGATCGACGTCCTGGCGGATGCGTTCGTTGGTGAAGAAGACGCCGCCCGGCGTGGTGAAGTTGGTGGTGCGATTCCCCATGAACAAATGGTCGTATTCGATCGCGGCCGACCAGTTCGGGGAGAAGCCGTATTCGAGGCCGACGCCGACCACGCCACCCCAACGGGTGTCATCGTTGGACGAGGCAATCAGAACGTTGCCGGCCGCGGTGTTGATGCGGTAGCGATCCGCGGTCACAGCGGCACCGCCCTTGACGTAGAAAAGGACGTTGTTGGCGGCCCAGCCGACCTGACCGGTGAACAAGCCGAACGCATCGACCTTCGACCGAATGGTCGTTGCCGGGAACGCCAGGCTCACATTGTTGCCGCTGAAGTCGGCCCAGTTGCCCTGGCCTTCAACGCCGAACACCCAGGTGCCGGCCTGCCAGCGATAACCGACCTGACCACCGGCCGTGCCGCCGGTTGCGTCATGGCAACCTTCGTTAGAGATGAACACACCAGCCGGGGTCACGAAATCCCAGCACTTGCGGCTCGAACCCCAACCACCGTTGGCACCGATGTAGAAACCGCTCCAGTCATACACAGCGGCGATCATCGCGGGCGCCTTGGTGTAAGGACGCGCAGCGAGATCAGCAGCAGCGGCGGGAGCCGCGAAGGCGATCAAAGCAACCGTACCCAGCAGAAATTTCTTCATCTCGGTGTCCCCAGTCGTTGTCCGCTTCCCATCGGTCCCGAAGCGTTTCGTCCAAGACGCGAGCGCCGCGCCGACGGGTAGAGCAATACGCCGATTCAGACGGAAATGCCGTCTCCGAAATGCAACACTCGCGAGCGAAGTGAGGACGCTTCAAAGTAATGATTTGGTTAGAACATCCGCCGTGGCGCCCGACGGGTGGCGGGTGCCGCGTTGCGGGAAAATACCGAAATACCGGCGGCGCGAATGACCTGAGGTTGCGTAGAACAAAACTGGAACAATTCCGCTGGCGATGCTATATGTGGATAACCGTGGCTTTTGCCGATGGATCGCTAAGTCGGCGCGGCCAACGGGCGTATAGGGTCGTCTCAAATATCCCGAGGTGGATGAGCGGCCGGGATTGGCGCTGTGCGCAGCGTCGGGTTTCGAATTTTGCCAGTGATTTGAGTGGAGAGCGGTGATGGCGGGAAGCGTGAACAAGGTGATCCTGGTCGGGAATCTCGGCAAGGATCCGGAAATCCGGCGGACACAGGACGGGCGGCCGATTGCCAATTTGAGCATCGCGACCTCGGAAACCTGGCGCGACAAGGGCACCGGCGAACGCAAGGAAAAGACTGAGTGGCACCGCGTCGTGATCTTCAATGAAGGGCTCTGCAAGGTCGCCGAGCAATATCTGAAGAAGGGCGCCAAGGTGTACATCGAGGGTGCGCTGCAGACCCGCAAATGGACCGACCAGAGCGGGGTCGAGAAATACTCGACCGAAGTGGTGCTGCAGGGGTTCAATTCGACCCTGACCATGCTCGACGGCCGCTCCGGCGGCGGGGGCGGCAGCTTCGGCTCCGATGATTCCGGCAGCAGCGATTTCGGCTCCGGTGGACAGGTCAGTTCCGCGCCGCGCCGCGCGGTCGCCGCCGGCGGAGCGCGCAACAACGACATGGACGACGATATTCCGTTCTGATCGGCCACCCGTCGGTCTGATTTGCGCTTGCAGACCGCCGAAAAATCGGCGGCTTGGACAAGCTCGATTGGCTCGTCTATATTCTTGAAAATCCTAGCTAATCCTCTGTGATTCCAGACGTGCGGACGCACGGTCCGCCTTTTGACGTTAATGATATTTACATTAGGAGATTGATTTAGCGTTTTTCCGTCCCGTGCGGTCGTCGACCCGGCCGCTGCGATTTGGAGCCCTGGGGGAGCACCTGCCATGAGTCTTGCGCCGCTGCTGGATGCCGCTGGCGCGATCCCGCTCCACGCCCTTGCGGCGATGGCGGCCTTCGCGCTGGGCATCGTGCAGTTCGCAGCACCCAAGGGCACGCTGCCGCACCGGACGCTCGGCTGGATCTGGGTGGTCCTGATGGCGGTGGTGGCGATCTCGTCGTTCTGGATCCACCAGATCCGCCTGGTCGGCCCCTGGAGCCCGATCCATCTGCTGTCGATCGTCACGCCGATCATGCTGGTGCTGGGCGTCGTGTATGCGCGCCGGCACAATGTGCGCGGCCACCGGATCACGATGATCTCGATCTTTGCCGGCGCGCTTGTTGTCGCGGGGCTGTTCACCTTCGTTCCCGGGCGGATCATGCATGCGGTGGTTTTCGGCCAATAGCCAGGGAGCGAATGGTGAGTGGCGAATAGCGAATAGGGCTGTCCCTTACTCGTCATTCGCCATTCGCCACTCGCACCCCAAAACAACCCCTTTGGCGTACCGGGCTTGCCCGGTAAGTGCATGAAAAAACGAAGGGAAAAACAGCTGGCCGCGAGCGCTCCGGGGTGGTTAAAAGCGCCCGGATACGCTATATGATTCCCAGTTAAGAACTGACCGGATTCCCCCTTTGTCTGACAACGATGATAACAAGCCCGGCGAGCCGCCGGGGCCTTCCGATATTCGTCCCGTTTCCATTCTCGACGAGATGAAACGCAGCTACCTCGATTACGCCATGAGCGTGATCGTGGCGCGTGCGCTGCCGGATGCGCGCGACGGGCTCAAGCCCGTGCATCGCCGCATTCTCTACTCGATGTACGAGCAGGGGCACACGCCGGACAAGAAATACGTCAAGTCCGCGCGCGTCGTCGGTGACGTCATCGGTAAATATCATCCGCACGGCGACCAGTCGATTTACGACGCGATGGTCCGGATGGCGCAGGACTTCTCCATGCGCGTGCCGCTGGTCGACGGGCAGGGCAATTTCGGCTCGGTCGACGGCGATCCTCCGGCGGCCTACCGGTATACCGAAGCGCGCCTGACGAAATCAGCGATGGAAGTGCTGGGGGATATCGACAAGGACACCGTCGACTTCCAGGGCAACTACGACAATTCGGAGAGGGAACCGTCGGTCCTGCCGGCCAAGTTCCCGAACCTGCTCGTCAACGGCGCCGGCGGTATCGCCGTCGGCATGGCGACCAACATCCCGCCGCACAATCTCGGCGAAGTCATCGATGCCTGCACGGCGCTGATCGAAAATCCGGAACTCGGCATCGACGATCTCATCAATATCATACCCGGACCGGATTTCCCGACCGGCGCCATGATCATCGGCCGCCAGGGCATCCGCTCGGCCTATCATCTCGGGCGCGGCTCGATCGTGATGCGCGGCAAGCTCACGATCGACGTCCGCCGCAAGGACCGTGAAACGATCATCATCACGGAAATTCCCTACCAGGTGAACAAGGCGTCCATGATCGAGCGCATGTCCGAACTGGTGCGCGAGAAGAAGATCGAGGGCATTTCGGAAATCCGCGACGAATCCTCCCGTGAGGGTTTGCGCGTCGTGATCGAACTGAAACGCGATGCGATGGGGGATGTCGTCGTCAACCAGCTCTATCGTTTCACGCCGCTGCAGTCGAACTTTCCCGCCAACATGCTGGCGCTGGACGGTGGCCGGCCGCTGACGATGAACCTGAAGGACATGCTGACGCTGTTCATCGCGTTCCGCGAGCAGGTGATCACGCGCCGGACCAAGTTCCTGCTCAACAAGGCCCGCGACCGCGCGCACATTTTGGTCGGCCTTGCGATTGCGGTCGCCAATATCGACGAAATCATTCGCGTGATCCGCACCTCGCCCGATCCCGCCACCGCGCGCGACACCCTGATGTCGCGGGACTGGCAGGCCCGGGACGTCGAGGCGATGATCACGCTGATCGACGACCCCAGGCATCGCATGACGCCCGAGGGCACCGCGCGGCTGTCGCTGGAGCAGGCCAAGGCCATTCTCGAATTGCGCCTGGCGCGGCTGACCGCGCTCGGCCGCGACGAGATTTCCGAGGAACTCGACAAGCTCGCGGTGGAGATCGCCGACTATCTGGAAATCCTGCGTTCCCGCGCCCGCGTGCAGACGATCATCAAGGACGAATTGGCCGAGGTGAAGCGGGATTTTGCTACCCCGCGCAAAACCGAGATCATGGAGCAGGAAAACGAGGTCGAGGACGAGGACCTGATCCAGCGCGAGGACATGGTCGTCACGGTCTCGCATGCCGGCTACGTCAAGCGCGTGCCGCTCTCGACCTACCGGGCGCAGCGCCGCGGCGGCAAGGGCCGCGCCGGAATGCAGACCCGCGACGAGGACTTTGTTTCCCGGCTGTTCGTGGCCTCGACCCATACGCCGGTGCTGTTCTTCTCCTCACGCGGCCAGGTCTACAAGGAAAAGGTCTGGCGGTTGCCGATGGCAGCCCCCAACGCGCGTGGCAAGGCGCTGATCAACATCCTGCCGCTGGAGCAGGGCGAGCGCATCACCACGATCATGCCGCTGCCGGAGGATGAATCCTCCTGGGGCAATCTCGACGTGATGTTCGCCACGACCGGCGGCACCGTCCGCCGCAACAAGCTCTCCGACTTCGTCGATGTCCGCCGCTCCGGCATCATTGCCATGAAGCTCGAGGAAGGCGAGGCGATCGTCGATGTGCAGATCTGCACCGAGCGCGACGACGTGCTGTTGACCGCCGCCGGCGGCCAATGCATCCGCTTCCCCGTCACCGATGTGCGCGTCTTTACCGGCCGCACCTCGATGGGCGTGCGCGGCATCGCGCTTGCCGATAACGACACGCTGATCTCGCTTTCGATCCTGCGTCACGTCGACACCACGTCGGACGAGCGGTCGGCTTACCTGAAGATGCGTCGCGCGATGGCCGGCGAAACCGGCACCGAAGAACCGGTCGATACCGAGGCCGAAGAGACGTCGGGCGCGCTGCAGCTCTCCTCGGATCGCTATATCGAGATGTCGGCGCAGGAACAGGTGGTGCTGACCGTGTCCATCAACGGCTACGGCAAGCGCACCTCGTCCTACGAATACCGGACCACCGGCCGCGGCGGTAAAGGCATCGTCGCGATGTCGGTCAACAACCGCAACGGCAAGCTGGTGGCCTCGTTCCCGGTCGAGGATAGCGACCAGATCATGCTGGTGACCGACAAGGGGCAGTTGATCCGCTGTCCGGTCGAAGGCATCCGCATCGCCGGCCGCTCAACCCAGGGCGTGATCGTGTTCGACACCGCCGAGGATGAGCACGTGGTGTCGGTCGAGCATATCGGCGACGACGGCGAGAATGGCAACGGCGGAGCAGACGCGAATAGCGAATAGCGAATGGCGAATGGCGAGTAGGGATCCTATTCGCTATTCGCCACTCACCATTCGCCCCATCAAATCTCGATCTCGGTCCCGAACTCCACCACCTGCTTGGCCGGCACGCCGAAGAACGCCGCAGTGCGCTCGGCGTTGCGCTGCAGGAAGGCGAATATCGATTCCCGCCACACCCACATGCCCGGAATGTCCTCGCTCGGGATGATGGTCTCGCGGCCGATGTAATAGGTGATGTTGGAGAGATCGATGCCGGGCAGTTTGCCCTGCTTGCAGGCCAGCACCAGCCCCTGATAGATCGTCGGATACTGCATGAAGCCGTAGTGCAGGATGACGCGGGTAATGCCGGGGATCACTTCGATGATTTCGGCGCGATCTTCATCCGCGATCCGCGGGGATTCCTCGATCAGCACCGTGACCAGCACCACGCGCTGATGCAGCACGTGATTATGTTTGACGAATTGCGTCAGCGCCAGCGGCACCCCCTTGGGCGACGAGGCCAGGAATACCGCGGTGCCCGACAGCCTGGCGTGGCAGCGGTTGACGGCGGTCTCGATCAGATCCTCCTCGGGCTGGCGCAGCTTGCCACGGGCAGTCTCGACCAGTCTGACGCCGCCGCGCCAGGTCAACATCAGGAAGGCGACGATGGCGGCGAGCAGCAGCGGAAACCAGCCGCCTTCGAACAGCTTCACCGAGTTTGCTGCGAAGAAGATGCAGTCGATCGCGAAAAAGAACCCGTTGACCGCGATCACGATGATCGGCGGGTAGCCCCACTGGATCGCCACCAACGCGGCCAGCAGCGTCGTGATCGCCATCAACAACGATACCGCGATGCCATAGGCTCCGGCGAGCGCATCCGAACTGCCGAAGCTTAGCACCGCACCGAGCGTCGCCGCTGCCAGCAGCCAGTTCACCAGCGGCACATAGATCTGTCCGATCGCATCGCTGGTGGTGTGGGTGATATGCATCCGGGGCAGGAAGCCGAGCTGGATCGCCTGCTGGGTCAGCGAAAACACGCCCGAGATGATCGCCTGAGACGCGATCACGGCAGCGAGTGTTGCGAACGCGACCAGCGGGTAATGCAGGATGTCAGGTGCGAGCTGGTAGAACGGGTTTACGATCGCGGAGGGGTCGGTGATCAGCAGCGCGGCCTGTCCGAAATAGTTCAGCACCAGCGCCGGCAGCGCCACGGCGAACCAGGCGAGCCGGATCGGAAACCGCCCGAAATGGCCCATGTCGGCATACATCGCTTCACCTCCGGTCACGGCCAGGAACGCGGCGCCGAGAATGGCGAAGCTGACGTGGAAATTCTGGTGGATCAGAAAATCGAAGGCATAGAGCGGCTCAGCGCCGCGAGCACGGCGGGCGCCTGCCTGCACGATGCCGTGGATTCCCAGGGCTGCGAGGACCGCGAACCAGCCAACCATCACGGGGCCGAATATCTTGCCGATGAAGCCGGTGCCCTGTTTCTGCATGATGAACACGCCGATCAGGATGACGACGGTGATCGGCACCACGGCCGGCGCCAGTGAGGGTGCGTCGACCTTCAAGCCTTCGATGGCGCTCAGCACTGAGATCGCGGGGGTGATGGCGCCGTCGCCATACAGCAACGCGGCGCCGATCAGGCCGACGACGAGAAGGTGCGCCCGCCAGGTGCCCGGCTTGGCATTGCGTGCGGAGAGCAGCGCCAGCAGCGCCATGATGCCGCCTTCGCCGCGGTTATCGGCGCGCAGGATCAACAGCGCGTATTTGAGCGAGATGATGAGGATCAGCGCCCACAGGATCAGCGACACCACGCCGAGGATCGCCGCCTCCGTCAGCTGTCCGCCGCCATGATGGGTGACGGCCTTGGCCGCTTCCTTCAGCGCGTAGAGGGGGCTGGTGCCGATGTCGCCATAGACGACGCCGAGGGCGCCGATGGTGGCAGCGGTGAGGAGGGGGGTGAGATGGCCGGTGGTTGCAACTGGCGTACTGGTCACTGGCGCCCCCATTGGCAACGCGCCCGCGGGATCAGCCGAGGGGCGCGATCACGTGCCAGTCTGCGACGAGACGTCGCAAATTACCATGGGGTTCCCGTTGCGATCAGAAATCGCTGGGGGCAATCGGCTGCAATGGCCTGCGTGCTGGTGCCTGAAACGCCGAAGTCCTCGGGGGGCATCCCGAGGACTTCAAATCAGAGCAGTCTGGTGGCAATTGGAGGCTAAACTGGTCGGTCGGCGCGCTTATGGGTTGCGGTCGGCGGTAACCAGGCGCGCTTCGCGGATCATCGACTTCGAAGTCGACTTGGAGCCGGCGGCGCGGAGGCAGGACGTCTCGAAATTCGGCCAGGCCTGCTGCGAACAATCCTTGCCGACGTTGCGGATATCGAGTCGGTCACCCTTGGCGAGCGCCTGGGGCACGCTGGCTTCGACGGTGGGGGCAAAGCCGGGCAAAATGGTCAGTGCGGTCGCGATGAGGGCAGCAAAGGTGATTGCGGTAAGTGCCTTGATCATGACGGTCCCCTGTCATGGGCCATTCGGCCCGTCGTTTCGTTGGATGGAGTTCTACCCACGCCGCGTTTCCGGCTGTCTTCGCCAGAGACGAAAATGGTTTCGTCGGGCCGAGTTTTGTTTCGTCGCCTTGGTCGGGACGAAACATTGCCGGCCTTTCCAAGCAGACGCGCCGACCCCCCAACTGGTTCATTGGCCGATCTCAAATAAAAACCGGGGCTTTCGGGGAACCACCCCGGCTTGCCGGGCCGCCCGGGGCGGGTTAGGAGGGTCCTATGCCCCGTATCGCGCTCTATCCCGGCTCTTTTGACCCTGTCACCAACGGCCATCTGGACGTGGTCCAGCATGCCGTCACCCTGTGTGACCGACTGATCGTCGCCGTTGCCGTCCATCCCGGCAAAAAGTCGCTGTTTTCGATCGAGGACCGCCTGGAGATGCTTGGGGCGGTCTGCGCGCCGATCGCCAAGCAGGCCGGCTGCGCCTTCGAGGCTTCGACCTATGACAATCTGACGGTCACCGCGGCCCGGGCGGCCGGCGCCAGCATCATGATCCGGGGCCTGCGCGACGGCACCGATCTCGACTACGAGATGCAGCTCGCCGGCATGAACCAGGCCATGGCGCCCGAGGTGCATACGGTGTTCGTCCCGGCATCCCCCGCGGTCCGCCCGATCACCGCCACACTGGTGCGCCAAATCGCCGGCATGGGCGGCGACTTCTCCGCGTTCGTGCCGCCCTCGATCGCCGCCAAACTCAAAGCCAAATTCGCCGTCTAGCGCCTCGCGCGACCCGATATCTGATCTCTTGCCTCTCGATCCCGGAGTTTTCATGATCCGCATTCTCGCTTTTGTCGCAGCCCTGATTTGCGCGGCTCCCGCGATCGCCCAGCCGCTTCCGGCCAATCTCGACAAGGCCAATGCGATCGTGATCGACACGGCCAAGGGCCGCATCGTGATCAAGCTCAGGCCCGACATCGCGCCCCAGCACGCCGAACGCATCAAACAGCTCACGCGCGAGGGCTATTACAACAACGTGCCGTTCCACCGCGTGATGGACGGCTTCATGGCGCAGACCGGCGACGGCCAGAATTTCAACGGCACCGGCGGCTCGAAATATCCGAACCTGAAGCAGGAATTCTCCAAGGTGCCGTTCACCCGCGGCATCGTCGGCATGGCGCGACGCGGCGACAGCGTCGATACCGCCAACTCGCAGTTCTTCATCATGTTCGCGGAAGGCTCGAGCCTGAACGGCCAGTACACCGTGATCGGCGAGGTCGCGTCCGGCATGGATGTGGTCGACAAGCTGAAGAAGGCCGCGCCGGGATCCTCGGGCGGTGCGGTCACCGACCCCGACAAGATGGTGAAGGTGCAAGTCGCATCCGACATCAAGTGAACGATGGCAGCGCCCCGCAGCAGACCGCTCCTCGGGTTTGCCGCCATCCAGTTCCATAAGAAACCGCCACCCAAACCATTAGAGAAGAGAGCATGGCTGCCACAGAAAATACGTTGATCCTTGAAACCACCCAGGGTCCCGTCACCATCGAAATGCGCCCCGATCTGGCGCCGGGCCACGTCGCCCGCATCAAGGAACTGGTGCGCGAGGGATTTTACGACGGCATCGTCTTCCATCGCGTCCTCGACGGCTTCATGGCGCAGACCGGTTGTCCGCAGGGCACCGGCACCGGCGGTTCCGGCAAGAAGCTGAAAGCCGAATTCAACAAGGAGCCGCATGTCCGCGGCACCACCTCGATGGCCCGCGCGGCGAGCCCGGATTCCGGCGACAGCCAGTTCTTCATCTGCTTCGACGACGCCTCCTTCCTCAACGGCCAGTACACGGTCTGGGGCAAGGTGACTGAAGGCATGGACAACGTCGACAAGATCAAGCGCGGCGAGCCGGTGAAGGATCCGGACAAGATCGTCAAGGCGCATATGGCCGCCGACGCGAGCTGATCACTAGCCGTCATTCCGGGGCATGCGAAGCATGCACCCGGAATCTCGTGATTCCGGGCTCGATGCTTCGCATCGCCCGGAATGACGCTGAGGGACAACGCTGGAGCGCATCGCGCCATGCGCACCGATCTCTTCGACTTCGAACTCCCCGCCGCCAACATCGCGTTGCGGCCTGCGAGCCCGCGCGATTCCGCGCGGATGCTGGTGGTGCCGCCGGGCGGCGCGTTGGTCGACCGTAGCGTGGCCGAGTTGCCGCAGTGGCTGGTGCCCGGCGACCAGATCGTCGTGAACGACACCAAGGTGATATCGGCCCAGCTCAAAGGCCGCCGCATCGGCCGCGAGACCGAGCCGAAGATCGAGGCGACGCTGATCAAGCGGCTCGACGGCTCGCGCTGGCGGGCGCTGGTCAAGCCGGCCAAGAAACTGGCGCCGGGCGATGTGGTTCGCTTCGGCAATGAAGGAAAAGTTTGCCTGCTCGGCCATCTCGACGCCGAGGTCGAGGCCAAGGGCGAAGAGGGCGAGATCACACTGTCGTTCTCGTTCCACGGGCCGGCGCTCGACCAGGCCATCGAAGATCTCGGCACGCCGCCGCTGCCGCCCTATATCGCCTCCAGGCGCACGCCTGACGATCGCGATGCCGCTGACTACCAGACCATGTTCGCGGCCCATGAGGGCGCGGTCGCTGCCCCCACCGCCGGATTGCATTTCACGCCCGCACTGGAAGCGGCGCTGCGCGATCGCGGCGTCGGACTGCACCGCCTGACGCTGCATGTCGGGGCAGGGACGTTTCTGCCGGTCAAGGTCGAGGAAACGTCAGAGCATCGGATGCATGCCGAATGGGGCTCGATCTCGGCCGAGACCGCGGCCGCCTTGAATGCGGCGCGCGCCAAAGGCGGCCGCATCGTTGCGGTCGGCACGACGTCGCTGCGGCTGCTCGAAAGCGCCGCCGCCGAGGACGGCACCATCCAGCCATTTTGCGCGGAAACCACGATCTTCATCACGCCGGGCTATCGCTTCCGCGCGGTCGATATTTTGCTCACCAACTTCCACCTGCCGCGCTCGACGCTGTTCATGCTGGTGTCGGCGTTTTCTGGATTGGACACGATGAAGCAGGCCTACGCGCATGCGATCGCGAGTGGCTACCGGTTCTATTCGTATGGCGATGCGTGCTTGTTGTTTCGGCGTTGATTTGTAGGGTGGGTATCGCTTCGCTCCACCCACCTTACGAAGCCAACCTCAACGCGGCTCGCTCGGCGTTTCGCGCTCCTTGCCGTCGGCGGCCTGAGCGGCGCATTCGTCCATACCGTGGCACTTGCTCTTGTAGTTGTAATACCACCCGCCGGCGATCGCGCAGATCAGCACCAGCCCGAGCAAATAGATCCAGCTTCGCTTTGACATCATCACCCTTCAAAATGCGGTATCGATCGCGAACGTAACCAACGATTCGCCGTGAAGCCAGCAGAGCGAGTGCCCCTCATCGCCTCCGGAACGGTCGTTTCCGGTGAAGCAACGAGGGGCATTTCACCTCACGCCATCGCGCGCTGCGGCAGCAATTCTGCGATCTGAACGGCGTTCAGCGCGGCGCCCTTCAACAGCTGGTCCGCCGAAACGAACATCGCGATCGAATGACCCGAGGGATCGCTGAGATCCCTGCGGATGCGGCCGACCAGCACGTCGTCCTGGCCTGACGCATCGATCGGCATCGGGAAGTAATTCTTCGCCCGATCGTCGACGATCCGCACCCCCGGCGCCTTCGACAGGATCGCGCGCACGTCGTCTTCCGAGATCGGCCGTTCGCATTCGAAGGTGATGGCTTCGCAATGCGCGCGCAGCACCGGCACCCGCACGCAGGTGACGCCGATCGCGATCTTCTCGTCCTCGAAGATCTTCCGCGTCTCCTTGATCACCTTGGTCTCTTCGTCGTTGTAGCCGGTCTCGGGATCGATCGCGGTGTTGTGGCTGAACACGTTGAAGGCGTAGGGCAGCGGAATCACCTTCGGCGTGAACGGACGTCCCTCGAGGCAGGCGCGGGTCGATTCCTTCAACTCCTCCATCGCCGCCGCACCGGCACCGCTGGCGGCCTGATAGGTCGAGATGATCATGCGCTTGATGCGGTTCTGCCGGTGGATCGGCCACAGCGGCACCAAGGCCGTGATCGCCGAGCAGTTCGGGTTGGCGATGATGCCCTTGTGGTCGCGAATCCGGTTGGCGTTGATCTCGGGAATGACCAGCGGCACCTCCGGATCCATCCGGAAGGCGGATGAATTGTCGACCACGACGGCGCCCGACTTCACCGCGATCGGGGCGTACTTCTTCGAAATGCCGCCGCCGGCCGAGAACAGCGCGATGTCGACGCCGTGGAAGGAGTGCGGGTTCAACTCCTCGATCACGATCCGCTCGCCGCGGAAATCAATGGTTTGCCCGGCCGAGCGCGCGCTCGCCAGCGCCTTGAGCTTGCCGACGCGGAAATTGCGCTTGTCCATGGTGGCAATGAATTCGGCCCCGACGGCGCCGGTCACGCCGACAATGGCCACTACAGGATCGTTGCTCACGTTCGTGTTTCCTTTTGTTTGCAGGCAATAAAAAAGCCCCGGTCCTTTTCAGGCGGGGCTTCGGTTCAGATGATGCGATCGTTCGACTACGCGCGCACGGCTGCCGAGCCCCCCGAGGGTGCTTTGGTTTTCGCGGTACGTTTGGTGGTCGCGTTCATGGGACGGACTTATGCGGGAGAGTTTCGCCGCCGTCAACGGGTTTGGAGGGGAAAATGAGCCCAAATCACCTCGAATGGCCTGTTGAACAGGCCGCGTCTGTTACGCCATAAGCTCACCCATGGACGTTCCCAATCATTTCGAACTGCTCAAAACCTGTGGCCAGGCCCGCCTCGGCCGGCTCACCACTCCGCATGGCCCAGTGCGCACCCCGGCCTTCATGCCGGTCGGCACTGCCGGTGCCATGAAGGGCATGCACTGGCGCGAGGTGCGCGACGCCGGCGCCGATATCGTGCTCGGCAACACCTATCATCTGATGCTGCGGCCGGGCGCCGAGCGGATCGCAGCCCTCGGCGGTTTGCAGAAATTCACGGGTTGGCAGGGGCCGATGCTGACCGATTCGGGCGGCTTCCAGGTGATGTCGCTGTCGGAATTGCGCAAGGTGACCGAGCACGCCGTGACCTTCCGCTCGCATATCGACGGCGCCAAGGTCGAGCTGTCGCCGGAACGTTCGATCGAGGTGCAGCGGCTGCTTGGCTCCGACATCGCGATGCAGATGGACGAATGCGTGCGACTGCCGGCCGAACGCGCCAACATCGAACGCGCCATGCAGCTCTCGCTGCGCTGGGCCAAGCGCAGCAGGCGCGCCTTCGAGAGCGCACCAGCAGGCTACATGCTGTTCGGTATCGTGCAGGGCGGCGACGTGCCTGATTTGCGTCACGCCAGCGCGCGCGGGCTGGTCGAGATCGGCTTCCACGGCTACGCGATTGGTGGCCTTGCGGTCGGCGAACCCCAGGCGGTGATGCTGGCGATGATCGAGGAGACCGCACCGCTTCTGCCGCAAGATCGCCCGCGCTATCTGATGGGCGTCGGCACGCCCGAGGATCTGCTGGAGGCGGTGGCGCGCGGCATCGATATGTTCGACTGCGTGATGCCGACCCGCAACGGACGCCACGGCATGGCGTTCACGCGCTTCGGCCAGATCAATCTGCGCAACGCCCGCCATGCCGACGATCCCAGGCCGCTGGACGAGGAAAGCAACTGGCCGGCGACGCGCGGTTACTCACGCGCCTATCTCAATCATCTGGTCCGCTCGGGGGAGACGCTGGGCGCGATGCTGCTGTCGGAAATCAACATCGCGTACTATCAGCGGCTGATGGCGGACATGCGCGCGGCGATCGGCAATGGCAGCTTCGAGACATTCCAAAATCAAACGCGCGCCGATTGGGCGCGCGGGGACATCGTTGCCAGGTAAGGAATTCAGTTACAAGCGAACCTCTTGATTGAATGCTTGGTCACGAAGCCGTAACCACAGGTATCGCAGGTCCAGAGATAGCTGATCACGTTGTCATGCAGGTAGGCGGAAGCTTCCGCGGCTACCATGGAGTCCGAACACACCGGGCAGGTTGGCAAATCACATCCACGCGGGTCGGGCCTAGACGCGACGGTCGACAGGACTTCAGCAACTGCTGGCATCGTGACCTCCTTGCGATCTGAAGCTAAACTCACCTCACGACGAAAGTATAAACTGATTTGTTTGACGTTGTCGCAACACAAATGCGTTGGATTGACGTTATCGGCAAAGTTTCGATTTTGCGATGCAGCGAATTTTTGACTCCTTTGTTTCGGGCGTTTCGGACTTGCGCATCGGCGCAGCCACCTCCTAAGTAAGGAGAGCCCTTAAATTCCGGGCATATTATCACCACAGGAGCGTTGTGATGGAGGCATCGTCAGCCACGGGTGCAGTGCACCGTCCCGGACGGGGCCGCGTGTTCGATTCTATCGTCGACGCCGTCGGCGACACGCCGATCGTGCGCCTGCGCAAGCTGCCGCAGGCGCACGGTGTCAGCGCTACCATTTTAGCTAAACTTGAATATTTCAACCCGGCCGCAAGCGTCAAAGACCGCATCGGCGCGGCGATGGTGATCGCGATGGAAAAGGCCGGCGTGATCAACGCCGACACCGTTTTGATCGAGCCGACCTCGGGCAATACCGGTATTGCGCTGGCCTTCGTCGCGGCCTCGCGCGGCTACCGGCTGAAACTGGTGATGCCGGAATCGATGTCGATCGAACGCCGCAAGATGCTGGCGTTCCTTGGCGCCGAGATCGTGCTGACGCCGGCGGCGCAGGGCATGAAGGGCTCCATCGCGACCGCCGAAGAACTGGTGCGCACGACCCCGAACGCGGTGATGCCGCAGCAGTTCAAGAACCTCGCCAATCCCGAAATCCATCGCCGCACGACCGCGGAGGAAATCTGGAACGATACCGGCGGCAATATCGATTATTTCGTCGCAGGCGTCGGCACCGGCGGCACCATCACCGGCGTCGGTCAGGTGCTGAAGCCGCGCAAGCCTTCACTGCGCATCGTCGCCGTTGAGCCCGAGGAAAGTCCGGTGCTGTCGGGCGGGCAGCACACGCCGCACAAGATCCAGGGCATCGGCGCCGGATTCGTGCCTGATATTCTGGATCGCTCCGTCATCGACGAGATCGTCAAGATCAACTCGTCGACCGCGATCGAGACCTCGCGTGCGCTGGCCCGCAACGAGGGCATTCCCGGCGGCATCTCCTCGGGCGCTGCAATCGCCGCGGCGCTGGAGATCGGCAGGCGGCCGGAGGCCGCGGGCAAGACCATCCTTGCCATTGTGCCGTCATTCTCCGAACGCTATCTGTCGACCGTCTTGTTTGAAGGAATCTAGCAATGGCCGATGCGCCCAGGCGCCCAAGAACCCTGAACGATGCCCGCTCCGAGGCCGAGGCGGCGTTCAAGCGCACCACCACCAAGGTGGTGGAGGCGCCACCGAAGCCGACAGCGCTTCCCGGCGTGAAGGAGCTGGTATCGCTGCGCATCGACCAGGACGTGCTCGAGCACTTCCAGGAAGGCGGCGCCGGCTGGCAGGACCGGATCAATGAAGCGTTGCGAAAGGCCGCCGGCAAATAGCTCGACAGCGCCCCCGCGAATGCGCCCCGATTTGGCCGGCTTACGACTGGTTGCCTTGAACCGACTTGTCCTGACCAGCCTTGTCCGGACCAGTCTTGCGCTGGCGTTCGTCGGCTGCTTTGCCGGTCCGGTCGATGCCGATGAGGTGCCGTTTGCCTGCACCATCCTGCCGGGCGAGGAACTCGCCAGCATCGTGATGACGAACCCGCTCGCCGCCGATGCCTCCTGCATCGTGACGTGCAAATTCTCGACCACCAAATACGACAACAATCCGCAGATCACCTGCGCCAAGGCGGTGCCTTCGGGCAAGGAAGTGGAGATGTGCCGGCTGACGTCGGGCGGCGACAAATTCGTCAAGCTGACCGAAGGCCGCGCCGACTGTTTGAGGCTGTCCAACCCCGTCGCCGAATGAAAAAGCCCGGGAATGATCCCGGGCTTCTTCGTGTCTGTTCCAGCAAGTGACTTAGCGCAGCATGCCGCCCATGACGCCACCGATGAATCGGCCGGCGCCTGCGGGATCGCCGCCACCGCCGCTGTGCTGACGTTGGC
>JACDAG010000234.1 GCA_013695565.1 Bradyrhizobium sp. | reverse complement strand
TACGATTTGATCTTCACGGTCGCCAAAGACGGCGATGTCGATGTGCTGCCCGCCCGTCTCATGATTCCCGATGTTCCAGCCGGCAAGGCAGGACCGACATCGTGGTTTTCGACTTCCGCCATCGCGGGAGAGGTTGGTTACCACTTCAATCACGACGGCCCGGCGTTGTTTTTCGCCATCCTGGCGGGGCTTGCTGCCGGGATCGGCGTCATGGTGCTGATACGGCGGCGGCGCCGAGCGGCAATGGTTCTCGTCGCCGCCAGCGCGGTCTTCCTGTTCAATAGCCCGTCCCGTTCCCATGACGGCCACGATCACGCAGCGCCGGCTGCGCCGACGCAGTCGGGGCGCGACCTCGCACAGCGTTTGCCGGATGGCGGCGTGTTCGTGCCCAAGGGCACGCAACGTATTCTCGCGCTCCGCACCGTGATGACCGAATCCGGTGCGCATCCCCGCGCCATCGAGCTGCCGGGCCGGATCATCCCCGATCCGAACGCCAGTGGATTCGTGCAGGCCTCGGTGGGCGGCCGCCTCTCCGCACCTTCAGGCGGATTTCCGAGACTGGGGACGCCGGTCAAGAAGGGCGACGTGCTCGCTTATGTCGAGCCGCCGCTGCAGGCCATCGACGTGTCGGATATGCGCCAGCGCCAGGGCGAACTCGACCAGCAGATTTCCATCGTGGAGCGCCGGCTCGCCCGTTATGAAACGCTCGCGCCCAGCGGCGCCATCGCCCGTTCCCAGCTCGAAGACACCAGGCTGGAGCTCCAGGGATTGAAGGACCGGCGCGGATCGCTCGACCGCGCCCGCCGTGAGCCCGAAGCGCTGATGGCTCCGGTCGACGGGGTGATCGCCGAAGGCACGCCGGTGGCCGGACAGATCGCACAGTCCAATGCGGTGATCTTCCACATCATCGACCCGACCCGCCTGTGGGTCGAAGCGCGCAGTTTCGATGCGCTGGCGGGCGTTCGCAGCGCGACGGCCAATCTCGGGACCGATCGCATCGTGACGCTTGTGTACCAGGGCTCCGGCTTTGCCGATCGCAATCAATCGATTCCAGTTCAGTTCGCCATTCAGGGCGACCATTCCGGCCTTCGCGCCGGGCAGTTCGTCACGGTGCTGGCCACCACCAATGAGGAAAAAGTCGGCCTTGCGGTGCCGCGGGCCAGTCTTGTGCGCAACGCCAACGGCCAGGAAGTCGTCTACGAACACGTCGCGGCCGAGCGCTTCGTACAGCGTCCGGTCCGGGTCGAGCCGCTCGACGGCGACCGCGTGTTCATTGCCACCGGACTTGCCGGAGGCAAGCGCCTCGTCGTGCAGGGCGCCGAACTCCTCGACCAAGTGCGCTGAGGAGCAAGACAGATGTTTCGCTTTCTCGTCACACAGTCGCTGCGCAACAGTCTGCTGGTCATGGCGGCTGCGCTGGTCCTGGTATTGCTCGGCATCTTCAGCGCCGGCCGGTTGCCGGTGGACGTGTTTCCAGACCTGAACAAGCCGACGGTCACGATCATGACCGAGTCGGATGGGCTTGCGCCTCCCGAGGTCGAACAGCTCGTCAGTTTCCCGATCGAAACGCAGATGAACGGCGTTCCCGGCGTGACGCGGGTCCGCTCGGTTTCCGGCATCGGCCTTTCAATCGTCTATGTCGAGTTCGACTGGGGCACCGATATCTATCGCAACCGGCAGCAGATCGCCGAACGCCTCAATCTGATCCGAACCCAGTTGCCGCCCAATACCGTTCCGCAATTGGGACCGATCAATTCCATCATGGGGCAGGTGCTGTTGATCGCAGTGACCAGCGACCGGGCTTCGGCGATGGAAGCCCGCGAAACCGCCGACTTTGTGGTGCGGCCGCGGCTGTTGACGATATCAGGTGTCGCGCAGGTGATTCCGATGGGAGGCGAAGTTCGGCAATATCGCATCGCCCCCAATCCGCCCGCGCTGCGCAGCCTGGGTGTCACCTACGAGCAGGTCGAGCTGGCGTTGAATCAGTTCGGCGTCAATACCGGCGGCGGATTCACCGATCAGCATGCGCGCGAATATCTGATCCGCAACATCGGACGCACCACTAATCTGGACGACCTTCGCAACGTGGTGGTGGCGCAGGTCAATGGTGGACCGGTCTATCTGAAGCAGGTTGCCACCGTCGAGTTCGCGCCCAAGGTCAAGCGTGGCGACGCCGGCTATATGGGCAAGCCCGCCGTCGTCGTCTCGGTCGAGAAGCAGCCCAACGTCGATACGATTCGGCTCACGCGCGAGATCGAACAGGCCCTGAAGGAAATCACGGCGTCGCTGCCGCCGGGCATGAAGGCCGACCAGATCGTCTTCCGTCAGGCCAATTTCATCGAAACTTCGATCGGCAATGTTCAGCGTGTCCTGCTCGAGGCCGGCGCGGTCGTCGCCCTCGTGCTGTTCCTGTTCCTGATGAACTGGCGGACGACGGTGATCTCGCTGGCCGCGATCCCGGTATCGATCTTGACCACCGCGGTGGTGTTCTATTTCGCCGGTCTCTCCATCAACACGATGACTCTCGGCGGCATCGCCATCGCCATTGGCGAACTGGTCGATGACGCCGTCGTCGACGTCGAGAACATCTTCCGGCGCCTGCGCGAAAATCGCACCCTGGAGCATCCCCGCTCCGCCTTCGACGTCGTGGTATCGGCGTCCCAGGAAGTCCGCTCCGGCATCGTCTACGCGACCGCCATCATCGTTCTGGTGTTCGTGCCGCTATTCGCGCTGTCGGGTATCGAAGGCCGGCTGTTTGCGCCGCTGGGTCAGGCCTACATCATCTCAATTCTCGCCAGCCTTGCGGTCTCCATCACCCTCACCCCGGTGATGGCGTATCACATGCTGCCGCATCTCAGGCGTCTCGACCATGGCGACAGCGCATTGGTGCGCATGCTCAAGCGCGCCAACGCGGCGTTGCTCGAGCGGGTTTTCCACTATCAGCGCGCCTTGATGGCGGCGGCTTTGGCGGCGGTGGTCATGGCGGCCGCCTCGGCGTTCTATCTGCCGCGCGCGTTCCTGCCGCCTTTCAACGAAGGCACTTTCACGATCAACATGCTTTCCAACCCGGGCATTTCGCTCGCCGAATCCCATCGCGTCGGGCTGATTGCGGAGCGTCTCATCCTGGAGATACCGGAGGTCAAGACCGTCGGCCGGCGAACCGGGCGGGCGGAGCTCGACGAGCATGCCGAAGGCGTCCATTCATCGGACCTTGAAGTCAATCTCAAGCCGTCGTCGCGGCCAAAGAGCGAGATCGTCGAGGACATCCGAAGCCGGCTCGCCGTGCTTCCTGCAACGATCAATGTGGGCCAGCCGATTTCGCACCGGCTCGACCATCTGCTTTCGGGCGTCCGGGCCGAAATTGCGCTGAAAGTCTTCGGCGACGATCTGAATAGTTTGCGCGCGACGGCTGAAATGTTGCGCGGCAAGCTTGCGGATATTCCCGGTCTCACCGACCTCCAGGTTGAGAAGCAGGTGCTGATCCCGCAGCTGGAAATCCGCGTCGATTATGGCCGGGCCGCGCTCTACGGCGTGCAACCGGCCGCCGTGATTCAGCAACTCAGCCGGCTCTCGAACGGCCGCGTCATCTCGCGGGTGGTGGACGGCTATCGCCGGTTCGACGTCACGATGCGGCTGCCGGACCGGCTTCGCACGACGCAGACGCTGGGCGACCTGCTGATCGAAACGCCGGCCGGATGGATCCCCGCCCGACAGATCGCCGACGTCAAGGAGACCGAAGGCCCCAACCAGATACTGCGCGAGAACGGCCGCCGCCGCGTGGTGGTGCTGGCCAACTCCGACGGCAAAGCCGACATGACCGGCATCGTCGAAGCGATCCGGAAAGTGACCGCCTCGACAAGGCTTCCCGAGGGCTTTTACGTTCGCCTGGAGGGAACGTTCCAGGCCCAGGAGGAAGCCAGCCGAACCATCGGGATATTGTCGCTGCTGTCGCTGCTGCTGGTGTTTGCCATTCTCTACAGCCGCTACCGCTCGGCCGTGCTTGCCTTCATCATCATGGGCAACGTCCCGCTGGCGCTGATCGGTTCGGTCGCAGCGCTCTGGCTGGCCGGGCAACCGCTCTCGGTCGCGTCGATGATCGGATTCATCACGCTGACCGGCATCGCGGTTCGCAACGGCATCCTGAAGATCAGTCATTACATCAACCTGGCGGTGAAGGAAGGAATGCCGTTCGGGCACGATCTGGTGGTTCGCGGCAGCGTCGAGCGGCTGACGCCGGTATTGATGACGGCGATGTCGGCAGGTGTCGCGCTCGTGCCGCTGCTGATTGATGCGGCAAATCCCGGCAAGGAAATTCTGCATCCGGTGGCCGTGACGATTTTCGGCGGCCTGCTCAGCGCGACCCTGCTCGACACGCTGCTGACGCCGGTTCTCTTTCTCCGCTATGGCAAGCGCCCTCTGGAACGCCTGCTGCACGGTGCCGACGGGCGCGCGGGGGCAACCCCGGCCAATTCAACCGCCGAATCCTTTTAACCCGACAAACTGGAGAATGACGATGAATACGAAATTTCTGTTTGCAGCGGCCCTGTTG
>JACDAG010000233.1 GCA_013695565.1 Bradyrhizobium sp. | reverse complement strand
CGATTCCGATACCGGAGCAAAAATCACATGCAGGTGGCCGCCGACCAGATCGGTGGTCGCAGGTGCGCCGCCGCGATACGGGACATGGACCAGATTTACCCCGGCCATCATCTTGAACAGTTCGCAGGCAATATTTTGCGGGGTGCCGGGGCCGGCCGAGCCGTAGTTGATCTTGCCCGGATTGGCCTTGGCGTAGGCGATGAATTCCGGGATCGTCTTGGCCGGGACCGACGGATGCACCACGACGACGTAGGCCAGCCGCGCGGCGCAGATCACCGGCGTGATGTCCCGCATGAAGTCGAAATTGAGATTGCTGTACAGCGCGGCATTGATCGCATGCGGGGTCACGATTTGCAGCAGCGTGTAGCCATCCGCGGGCGCCTTGGCGACCGCCTCGGTTCCGATGTTGCCGCTGGCGCCGGCGCGGTTCTCAATGATGAATTGCTGGCCAAGACGATCCGACAACCATTGACCCATCAGGCGCGCCTGGATGTCGGTAGCCCCGCCGGCGGCAAAGCCGACGACGATGCGCACCGGCCGGGATGGATAGGCCTGCGCCCGCGAGATGCGGGGCAAGGCCGGCAATGCAGCGGCAGCCACGGCCATCTGCAAGAATGTGCGGCGGGGAAATCTCATGATGCTCCCTCCAACAAGGCGCTACGTCGCGGATTTGCTATCCATCTGGACGCCCTGCGCGAACAGACTACACCGGTCTTGTGCGGAGGTGGAAGGGGGCAATGTCGCGTCAGGCATTTCCCGGACATTTGCCCGGTCGCGCTCGCTATAAGCGACGTCCATTGTTGACGCTTATAACCTACTCCGACTTTGGAATGACGACGCGCAGAGGGCTTTCCAGCGTCTCCTCGACGATGCGCCATCCCGAGGCGGTTTTCCGTGCATCGACGGCCCAGCTGCCCAGCCCAAGAACGGTCGCTCCGTCCTTACGAACATGCCAGGCTTGAAGATGTGCGTTCACACGCGCCCGGTCCGGCGCGGATTGTTCGATGCCAATGCTCGTAAGATGATGGCTTGTCGCCATGTACCCAGCGCGGTCGTACGTGTTGCGTGCGGCGGCGACCCTGCGGTCCACTCCGCTCATCGAAGCCGGCATTGGACATTTCTCTCCGGGGCAGGTCATCGTAAACGAGGTGCCGAAGGTCAACGTAAATTTCAGATCCTCGGCGAAACACTGTCGCCAGCGGTTCGCTCCGGCTTCGGTTTTGCCGTTACCAATCATGTCGATGCCGTCGGCATAGCAGGAGGCCAGATTGGAAAGCTCGACGCCATCTGACTCGGCCGCAGCAGCTGCATTGTGCAGGCCAAAAACAAGTGCCGCTACGATGGATAGGCTACCGAGATTTCGGGAGAGCAACATGGCAGCCTCCAACGTCATATTTTGCGCTTGAGAAAACATCCGTCGCGTAAACAACCTTGCCGCCCACGACAGTCAGCAAGACGTCGTAGCGCCAATTTGCTCGACGGGCACGGACATGAAATCCTGATTGAGAATGGCGAAGTCGGCGAGCTTGCCGTTTTCGAGTGTCCCACGCCGCATCTCATCGAAAGAGAACCACGCGCTGCCGACCGTATACAGGCGCAAGGCATCCTCGCGACCGGGCGTTTCATCCGGGCCGCGCGTCGATAGCCCGCCGACCGTCTTGCCGTCGAGCATCCATTGCAGCGCGACGAACGGGTTGTAGGATGCGACCCGATGCGCATCCGTGCCGGCTCCCACATGCAGGCCCGCGCGCAACGCCGTCACGATTGGCGGCATGCGTCGCGCGGCCTCGCCGGCCTGTGTGGCCATGCGGTCGCCTCCGAGGTACATGGCATCCTGCATGGTCCAGCCGAGACCAAGCGCCTTCATGCGCGCCAGAGTTTCGGGGGACGCATTGTCGAGATGCGCAATCGACCAGCGCAGCGGCGCGATCGGCGTCTCCTTGCTCACCGTTTCGTAGAGCTCGAGGAGTTGATGAACGGATTTGTCTTCCTGCCAGTGGATGGTGACAGTAAGCCCTTGCTTCGCCGCCCAGCGAATGATCTCGAGGAACTTTTCCTTTGCGGCGGCATCGGGAGCATTGTTGTTATACATGCCGCCGGTTATCCGCTCGCCGATCCCATTGAATCGCAACATGTCATCGCCGAATCCCATCGGCAGGAATGGCGTGAGATTTTTGTACTCCTCGAATTCCGCACCGACATTCTGGGCGAACAAGCTGAAGGCGACCCGCACCGAAAGTGATTTTTCACGCCAAAGCTTCTGCAAGGCAGCGTAATGGCTCGGATAGATGCTGAAGCCACCGGGATCCACGACACCGGTAACTCCGAGACGATTCAGTCCGTAAAGAATTGTTGAGTACCGGCGACGTTGTCCTCGAAGCTTGGCCTCGGGAGACGGTCGAACAGTGCCGAAATGCTGACGATCGTGCCGCTGAGCCAGCCTGTGGCTTCGCCTGATGCGGTGCTTTCGGCCGTCATGCCGGCGGGCAGGCTGCCCACCGAAATCTTAAGTGCCTCCTGCGCCTTCGGCGTCATCAGCACCGCCGAATAGAAGAGTTGGATGTAGGCCGGATTGTCGGGAACTGCGGACATTACCTCGGCCAGGCTCGGCCGCCGTTTCTCCGCAAATTGCAATTCGCTCCAGCCACCCGCTACAATGATCCAGGATGACGGGCGCGCCTTGGCCGCTTGACGCAACCGTTCCATCGCTTCGCCGATGGTCCTTGCGCCAATCCAATTTACCTCCGTCGCGTAGGTAAGGCCGGCGCGCACGGCGTGAATATGGGAATCGATCAATCCTGGAATGACGGTGCGTCCGCCGGCGTCGACGCGGCGTGTCGCGGGCCCCGCCAGTGCTTCCGCAGCATCGTTACCACCAACTGCAACAATCTTGCCTTCGCGGACGGCGAGAGCCTGTGCGGTTGTCGATGCAGGATCGAGCGTTACGATTTTTGCGTTGGTGACGATGAGATCGGCCTGTTGTGCGTGAGCCAAGGCCGCCCAGGATGAGATGATCAAAATCGCCAGAAGGTTGCGCATGTTCAGCAGCGCGATGGCCGGCTGCAAGAATGTGCGGCGGGGAAATGTCATGATGCTGCCTCCGCAGAGCGCAACGTCGCGGATTTGCAATCCATCTGACGCCCTGCGGGAACAGACTACACCGGCCTTGTGAGGAGGCGGAAGGGGCCAAGTGACATGGAGTGACCTGGAGCGAATCGGGGCGGCCCTGATCAGCCGGTCGATGCCGCGGTGAAGACCGCCAGTTGCGCATCGAAAGCGCGCCGGAAGGCCGGCCGCGCTTCGCCGCGGGCGACATAGGCGGAGAGGTTCGGATATTCGCCGAGAATGCCGGATGTTTTCAGCCTGAGCAGCACCGACACCATCATCAGGTCGCCGGCGCTGAACGCGCCATCGAGCCAGTCGGCATCGCCAAGGCGGGCGGAAAGTTGTTTCATCCGCTCGCGGATGCGATCCTGGACCAGAGGCAACCGCTCCCTGCTCCAGGGCTTGTCGCCCTCCAGAATCCTGGCGATTACGAGATCAAGGATCGCCGGCTCGACCGTGTTGAGCGCGGCAAACATCCAGGTGATCGCGCGCGCCCGCGCACCGGCATCGTCCGGCAGCAGGCCGGCATGGCGCTGCGCGAGATGGAAGACGATCGACCCTGTCTCGAACAGAGCGAGATCGCCTTCCTCGTAGGTCGGAATCTGGCCGAAAGGATGCAGCGCCAGATGCGCGGGTTCCTTCATCGCATGAAACGAAACAAGGCGAACCTCGTAGGCTTGGCCGACCTCTTCAAGCGCCCAGCGAACGCGCGTGTCCCGCGCCAGCCCCCTGCCGCCATCGGGTGACCGTTCAAAGGCTGTGATGGTCGGGGTCATTGGAATGCTCCGGGTCATTGCTCATGGTCAGGTATTCGGTTCTTGCGCTTCGCATCCCGAGGACGAACGACCGAGGTGGATCCCGACAACTTACCTCTCTTTTTTGCCATGGGATTTCGCGGTACGAACCTCTGCGCCAGCATCGGTCATCCGCTCGCCACTGTAGTCGCGCGGAAAGATCAATACTTCCGGCGCCTGCTCTATGCGGCGTAGTACCCGCCGTCGACGACCTGCGACGCGCCGGTCATGAACGACGCTTTATCCGAGCACATCCAGACCACGGCTTCGGCGATCTCCTCAGGCACGCCCATGCGGTTCATCGGCACTTTCGCCAAAGTGGCATCGAGGCGCGTTTCCACCACCTCCTTGGTCATGGGCGTGGTGATGTAACCGGGATTGACGCAGTTCACGCGGATGCCGTCTTGCGCGTATTCGATCGCCGCGGTCTTCGTCAGTCCGACCACGCCGTGCTTGGCCGCCACGTAATGTCCTGATGTTGCCAGCCCGATCAGTCCGGCGATCGAGGCGGTGTTGACGATGGCGCCGCCACCGCCTTGCGCCAGCATCTGTGCGATCTCGTGCTTCATGCAGAGCCACACGCCGGTGAGGTTGATTGCGAGCATGGTGTCGAACGAGATCTGGCTGAGTTCGTGCAGGCGCTGCCGTCCGGGGCCGACGGCTCCGCCGGCAACGCCGGCATTGTTGAACGCGCAGTCGATCCGGCCATAGGCCGCCACGGTGCGCGCCACCATCGCGGCCACCTCCGCTTCCACGGTAACGTCGCCGCCGATCGCGATGGCCTGGCCGCCGGCCGCGTTGATCAGCGCAAC
>JACDAG010000227.1 GCA_013695565.1 Bradyrhizobium sp. | reverse complement strand
CCGGACACCTTGACGCCGCGATCGCCGACCATGGTGGCAAGGCCGTCGGGCAGGGACTCCACGAAGTCGCAGCGCGCCGCGATCGCCGCGCGCAACACCTCGTTGTCGGTTGCGGTCGGACGGCCGTAACGAATGTTCTCCATGATGGTGCGATGGAACATCGAGATGTCCTGTGGCACCACCGAGATCGCCTCGCGCAGGCTTTGCTGGATGACGCGCGAGATATCCTGGCCGTCGATGGTGATGCTGCCCTTCTCGACGTCGTAGAAACGTTGCAGCAGTACGAACAGGCTGGATTTGCCGCCGCCGGACTGGCCGACCAGGCCTACGCGCTGCCCAGGCTGAAGACGCAGGTTGAATCGGTCGAATACCTTGAGTCCGCCGGGATACTGAAATGATACATTCTGGAACGCGATGGCGGCACCGCTTTTGATCAGCGGTTCGGCCTCTGGGTGGTCGCGGAGTTCGTGGGGTTGCAAGAGCGTCGCGGTCGCCTCCGAGAGCCGGGCCACGTGCTGGGTGACGTCGACGAGCGCTACCGCAAGATCGCGCGTCGCGTGCAGGATGGACAGCCCGAGCGTGCAGACCAGCACGACGTCGCCTGTCGTGGCACTGCCTTGCTGCCACAGCGAGACGGCCCAATACAGCAGCGCGATCGTCAGCGCGAGCGTGATCGCAGCATGGGTCAAGCGCAGCTTTTCAAGATAGCGCAGGCTTCGGCCTCGCGCGCGCACTTCGCTATCGACGGTCGCATCGAAGCGGTGATGTTCGTGGTCGAGCCCGCAGAATGCCCGCACCAGCGGCATGTTGTTGATGACATCGATCATTTCGCCGTCGACATTGGCGGCCTTGCCCGCGAAGTCGTCGTGCAGCGGCTTCCCCGCTGCCGCGATGCGGAACATGGCGATGAGGACGACGCTTGCGATCACGATCATACCGGCGGCCATCGGCAGGCTGACGGTGCCAATCAGCGAGATTGCCACAATTGTGGCGATGCAGGGCGGCAACACGTTCCAGACGAACATGTTCTCCACCGTGAAAACGGCATTCGAGGTGGCCGTGATCCGGCTTGTCAGCATGCCCGGGAGCCGATCGACGAAGTAGCTCGGGGCGTGCCCGGTCAAATGGCGAAACATGTCGCGTCGCAGATCGCCGGTGACACCGACAAATGTGAAGCTCGCGGTCCAGCTCGCGATGCGCCACAGCAAAACGTCGGAACCTATCAACGCTATGAGAAAAATGAATGCCAGCCATACACCGCCGCTATGCGCAGGCCCGGCGGCGAGCGCATCGACCAGATATTTGACGCCGTATTGAGTTCCAACCGAGCAGGCAACGGCTGCGACAACCGCGACCAGTATCACCAGATGCGACGCGCGCCGTTGACGCAGATAGCGCATCACAAAGGGGAAAGGGCGGTTTGCGAATCCCGATAGATTGTCCATGTGCCTGCTAAACCTGTTGGAGATAAACGAGAATCGTTAGCGGATCGCCGATTGCCCGAGCTATTCTTGAAGATCTTCTTGATGAGGGTCATCCCGAAGACGCAGCAGCGCCTCAACTGCACAACATTTCCGCAGCAAGGTCGGTTCGAGGAGCCTGATCACATGTGATGTCATAAGCAAGACGACAGTGTGCGCGAACTGCGCATCACCTTGGAACTTCGCAGGTGCGGAAACGTTCCCGTTCTGCTGCCGGAGTGTCGAGGGGCTTTTCAAACCAGAGTCGAATCAGGAGGCTGATGGATGCGCATCGCGCAAATTGCTCCGTTGACGGAGGCTGTTCCGCCCAGGCTGTATGGCGGCACCGAACGCGTCGTTTATTGGCTGACTGAGGAACTGGTGGCGCTGGGCCACGAGGTTACGCTGTTCGCCAGCGGCGATTCCCGGACATCCGGCAAGCTTGAAGCAGCATGGCCGAAGGCGCTGCGACTGGATGGATCGGTGCGGGATGCCAATGCGCTGCACATGCTGATGCTCGAGCGTGTCAGGCGAAAATGTGACGACGAAGAATTCGATTTTCTCCACTTCCACCTCGATTACTACCCGTTCTCGCTGTTTTCGCGGCAGCCGACGCCGTTCCTGACCACCCTGCACGGGCGGCTGGACCTTCCCGAACACCAGCCGTTGTTCACGACGTTCTCGGAGATTCCGCTGATCTCGATCTCGAACGCGCAGCGGCGCCCGGTGCCGCAAGCCAATTTCATCCGCACCATCCACCACGGCCTGCCGGAGAAGTTGCTGACGCCCCAGGCGGTGAAGCCGAGCTACCTGGCCGTGCTCGGGCGCATCGCGCCGGAGAAGGGCGTCGACCGGGCGATCCGGATCGCGATCCGATGCGGCATCCCGCTCAAAATTGCGGCGAAGGTCGATCGCGCGGACCAGGAATATTACGACACGCTGATCAAGCCGATGATCGATCATCCGCTGGTCGAATATATCGGCGAAATCGGCGATCACGAGAAATCCGACTTCCTGAGCGGCGCCCTCGGCCTCCTGGTTCCGATCGACTGGCCGGAGCCGTTCGGGCTTGTGATGATCGAGGCGATGGCCTGCGGCACGCCTGTGATTGCCTATAACCGCGGTTCGGTCCCTGAAATCGTCGAGGACGGAAAGACCGGCTTCATCGTCGAGGATGAAATCAGCGCCGTTTCCGACGTGGGCCGGTTGGCCGAACTCGACCGCGGCGCCATCCGCAAGCATTTCGAGGCACGCTTTACGGCCCGCCGCATGGCGCTTGACTACCTCGACACCTACCAGGCCATGATCGAAGCGGTGAAGCCGCGGATGAAACTGGTCAGCAGCGCGGAGTAATTTCGCCGGCGGCGACGAGGGGCCCGATGTTCAAATCCCGTCGATGGCGCGCACTATCGACGGGATGAAATCCGGTCTTGGATTGGTCGCCCGACACGGGGTCGTTACCGACGGCGTGCAGCACGAACGGTTTGGGCGCTCGCGCTGGTTCGGCGAGCTGAGCCACCGCCTTGCGGCTTGCCCGCTTTGGCCGTGGTGCGGTCTGGTTCTCGGTGGACCGAAACAGCGCGTAGTCGCGCCTAAACAACCAGCACGACGTCTGAAAGATGCCGTGGGTGATGAACAGTGCCGCGAGCACGTCGATCGAATAGTGATAATGGCCGAGCAGCACCACCGAGCCGAAGAACGCGGTTAGCCCCAGATAGAATATCCGCCATGGCAGGATGTGCCAGAAGGCGAGTGCAGCGAGAAACGGCATTCCGGTGTGACCGGAAAAGAACAGATCGCTGCCGTAGAAAATCGAGTTGAAGAACGGCGCAGGCTTCTGCGGGTCGATCGGCGATGGCGCCATGTGCGTGAGCGCCACGAACACGGCGCGGACCAGCAGGAACAGCGCCATGGCCTTGAGCGCGAACGGCAACCGGTTGGGCCGCCAGGCCAGCAGGCCCGCCGTAATGACGAAGGCCGTGAACGTCCCGTAGATGAACAGGAAGCGCACATTGTGGGGCCCAACGCGGCTCAGCACAAAATCGGTGACATGGTTGCTGGCATGGACCGTGGCATAGGTGACCGCGGCGAAGATCGCGATGCCGCTGGCCGAGAGGAAGGCGGCGCCCTCGCAGACCGAACGGAGATAGGCGCGCGTGCCAAACAGCGTGCGGTAAAGCCGCATCGTGTCTTGCATTGTCCCTGCTCCTCCGTGCGTGCTCGTCGGCGACGATAGGTGCGGCGGCCTTCGCCGCGCAGGTTGCTGGGAAATCCTTACAATCAGGCGCAACCGTAATGCGAGGCGAGGCATCTGCGTGTGAAGTATGCCACACGCCGGCCTTTTTTCCCACTCCTCGCTAGTTGATCACCCCCACGATCGCACCCATCAGGCAGGTGGCCAGCGTGCCCGAGACGATCGACTTCAGCCCAAGCGCATTGATTTCCTCGCGGCGTTCGGGCGCCATGGTGCCGAGACCGCCGATCATGATGCCAAGGCTGGCGAAATTGGCAAAGCCGCACATCGCATACAGCATGATCAGCCGCGACCGCGGATCGAGTGCGTCGGGACCAAGCTTGGCGAGTTCGACATAAGCGATCAACTCGTTGAGCACGGTCTTGGTGCCCATCAGACTTCCCGCCGTGATCGCTTGCGACCACGGCAGGCCCAACAGCCAGCACACCGGCGCCATCAGGTAGCCCAGCAGCCGCTGCAGCGAAATTTTGGCGCCGCCGATTTCGGGCAGCAAGCCCAGCATCGCATTGGCGAGATAGACCAGCGCGACCAGCACCAGCAGCATGGCAATGATGTTGAGCAATAATTCCAGACCGGTCGTGGTGCCCTTGACGATCGCGTCCATGGTGCTGGACACCTCCGGCTCGGGGGTGGCCAGCATTCCGCCGCTGCGTTCGCCGGAAGTTTCCGGCACCATGATCAGGCTGATCAGGATCGCGGCGGGCGCGCCCAGCACCGAGGCGATGACGAAATGCGCGGCCGCATCCGGGATCAATGGCGCCATGAAGGTGGCGTAGAGCACCAGCACGGTGCCTGCGATGCCCGCCATGCCGCCGGTCATGACCATGAACAATTCGCTGCGCGAGAGCTGCGCCAGATAGGGGCGGATGAACAGGGGCGCCTCGACCATGCCGAGGAAGATGTTGGCGGCGGTGGAGAGGCCGACCGCGCCGCCGACGCCGAGCGTGCGTTCCAGC